>NZ_CALYOY010000025.1 GCF_945269915.1 uncultured Bifidobacterium sp.
TACACCCTCCTGTCACGGAAAGTCCGTGACCGTTAGGTCCAAAGGAGGTGGGTGATGTCTGCGCACAAGTACGAAATGATGTTCATCGCTGATCCGAGTCTGGATGAGCGATCCCTGAAGAAGCTGACTGATCAGTATCTCGAGGTGGTCACCAAGGAAGGCGGGTCCGTCGACAATATCGACGTTTGGGGCCGTCGCAAACTGGCCTACGAGATCGACAAGAACAACGAGGGCAACTACGTGGTCGTCGAGTACAGCTGCGAGCCGGCCGTCAGCTCCGAGCTCGACCGTGTCCTCAACCTGAACGAATCCATCATTCGCACAAAGATCCTTCGTAAGGATGCCAAGTAAAGACAGCCATCGGGCGTTGACGGTTCCTGCGGGGCAACCGTCCGTCACGGGCACGGGAACTGCGCGATGGGAGACCATCCAGGATTCCCGGCAAGAGGAAAGGTCGTGATATGGCAGGAGATACAATCGTCACCGTGGTGGGCAACCTCACTGCGGACCCGGAGGTGCGCACCACCTCCAACGGCGGTACGGTGGCCAACATCACCATCGCCTCGACGCCCAGGCAGTTCAACAGGAACTCGGGACAGTGGGAGGATGGCGAGGCGCTCTTCATGCGTTGCTCGGCATGGGACTCCAACTTCAACCCCATGGCCTCCAACATCCAGGCCAGTCTGACCAAGGGCATGCGGGTCATCGCCCAGGGGAGGCTGGTCCAGCGTTCCTACCAGGACCGTGAGGGCAACAACCGCACGGTTGTGGAGATGCGTCTGGATGAGATTGGCCCGGCCCTGTCGAGGAACACCGCACAGGTGACCAGGAATGCCAACACCGGAGCCCCCAACGGGGGCGGCCGCGGTGGGTTCGCGGGTGCCGGCAATGGCGGTTACCAGGGCGGTTCCTCATATCAGGGTGGAGCCGGTGCGGCAGGTGCCGCTCCCATGGCCCAGCCCCAGCAGGCGCCCCAGGCCCCTGCCCGGGATCCTTGGTCATCCACCGGTTCCGGCGATTCCTTCGGATCCTTCGGGTCCTCGGGGGAGTTCGGCGGCGCTGGGGACGAGCCCGAGTTCTGATACCGATAGCCCAAGGCAAGATTTCATCAGTGTAATAAGGAGAAGATATGTCACGCAAGAGGCCGCAACCACCGGTCAAGCCCTTCAAGAAGAAGCCGAATCCGCTCAGGGCCGCCAAGATTCACACCATCGATTACAAGGACGTCGCCCTGCTGCGCAAGTTCATTTCGGACCGCGGCAAGATTCGTTCCCGTCGCATCACCGGCGTCACCGTCCAGGAACAGCGCGAGATCTCCACGGCCATCAAGAACGCCCGTGAAATGGCCCTGCTGCCCTACGCCACCACCGGTCGCTGAGGGAGGATACTGACATGGCAAAGGAAACCAAGGTTATTCTCACCGACACCGTGACCGACCTGGGCCACAAGGGCGACGTTGTCGCCGTCAAGCCCGGATACGCCCGCAACTTCCTGATTCCCCAGGGCCTGGCCTTCGCCTGGTCCAAGGGTGCAGCGGCCCAGATCGAGGCCATGCAGCGGGCCCGCCGCGCCAAGTCGCTGGCCACCCGTGAGGATGCGGTCGCAGCCAAGAACGCCATCGAGGGCCAGAGCGTTGAGATCAGCGCCCGCGTCTCCGAGTCCGGCAAGCTCTTCGGCGGTATCTCCAACGAGGCCATCGCCCAGGCCCTCCGGCCCATGGCCGATGTGGACCCCCGGACCATCTCCGTTGAGTCCATCAAGGCCACCGGCGAGTTCCCGGCAACCGTGGCCCTCCATCCGGAAATCACCGCCAGCTTCACCGTCAAGGTGGTTGCCGGCGAGTGAGCCCATCCCGTGATGAGTCCCGGATGAGCATGAAGATGCCCGGACCCAAGGCCGGTACCACCGGCTCCGGCATCAGGGCTTGAGCAGTATGAAAGGGGTCCCAGACACCTGGTAGGTGCCTGGGACCCCTTTGTTTTCCCGCTCCTTACCCTTGTCTGGGTTTTCTGGACCCTGTCTGGGCTATCTGAACCATTAACCCGGCTTTCTGGAACGGATTGGAATTGCCGGACAGCCCACGCTCAGGACAACCCTTGTGCGGGACAAACCCTCGTGCGGGACAAACTCGCGTACGGACCCCACGTTCAGGACAGTCCATGTTTCAGGACAGTCCCGCCCAGGTCAGGCTGGATCAGCTTGGTCCGCCTTTGTGCAGGTTCCGGTGGGGCTGATCAGAAGTTGCTGCCGTTCCAGCCCCAGTCCGTGGTGGCCGTGTAACGGATGTAGATCCGATCCTCGGGGATGGACAGCTCGGTGTCCAGCGCCTCCATGATGGACCTGGTCAGGCTCTCCCAGGCCGACCTGGGAACGTCCGTGCCGAAGACGTTGACCTCCACGTAGGCGGCGGGCTTGGAGTCGTCGCCGGCGAAGTAGATGGGCATGTCGGACTCGAAGGGGCACATGAGCCACCCCTCGGACTTGCCGGGGACGGCGGTGATGGCCTTGCCGTAGGCGGCCTTGATCCGCTCACGCTGCTCTGCGTTGATCGGGGTGCTGACATGGGTGTGAATGACGGGCATGGTGGTTCCTTCCTGACTGGATTCACGGCGACCACTGAAGGTGGCTGCCGATACCCCCAATACTAGACGGTGCCGGTCAGCCCCGGGCCTCATCCGAGCAGGTCCGCCAGTCATGGGAACAAGGACCATGGCAAGGAACGGGCTTGCCCTCGGAGCGGTTCAGTCCCATCCGAAAGGACGATGTGTCAGGGACCAGGCGCCCAGCCGGTGGGCCATCGAGGTCTCCTTGACCGGCTTCCCGGGGGCCGGGGCGTCCAGGAGCCACTTGCGGATGATGAAGTTCCAGATGGCCACGACCACGGTGGCCACGATCTTGGCCGCGTTGGAATAGAGGACGTACCTGCCGTGCATGGTGTGGATGGCGTCTGCCGGCAGCATGGCCGTTCCCATCCAGAGGATGATCTCGTTGATGCCCAGGCCGATGACCGAGGAGATGAGGAAGACGACCACCTCCATCCACCGCGCCATGTCATCGCGGTGTTTGAAGACGAACTTCATGCTGGCCAGGTAATTGAAGGCCAGGGAGATCAGGAAGGATATGGCCCCGGCCAGCACATTGTTGAAATGGGCCAGGATGATCAGCAGGTTCATGATGCCGATGTCGATGATGAAGGCGATGGCACCCACGATGCCGAATTTGAAAAGCTGCTCGATCAGTCTGCGCATAAGACACCATTGAACCATCCCCCGGCAACCAGGTGGAACCTGCCGGTGAATTGCACGCAGAAACCTTACGACGTCCGTGCCCGGCCAGGTCGCAGCCAGGTCAGGCGGGACTCAGGCCCTGAGCTCCGTCAGGATGGGCTTCTCGGTGCTGTCCCTGATCTGCCTGAACCCGACGAAGGCGATGGCCAGGGAGGTCAGGGCCAGGGCCGTGACCACCCCGAATCCACCCTGGGAGCCGTACCGGTCGATGAACTGGCCGGCGATGGCGGATCCGGCCGAGGACCCGATGGAGTTCATGGCGCTCAGCCAGGCCATTCCCTCGGTGAACCTGACCGGGGGGACCAGATGGAGCATGAGCTGGTTCCCGTTGATCCAGGTCGGTGCCTGGCAGATTCCGATGACCAGGTAGATGAGCATGATGGTCCAGAGGTCCCGGGCGAACAGGAAGGTGCCGATGCCCAGGTTGACCACCAGGAGGCAGAAGTAGAAGCGCTTCCAGAGGGGGATGGTCCAGCTCTTGGCCCCGTAGAGGAGGGCGCCGATCAGGGAGCTGAAGGAGAAGCAGGCGAAGACGAACCCGGTCATCTGCTTCATGCCCTGCTCGGTGGCGAAGGAGATGATTGAAATCGAGGCGGCACTCTGGAAGGCGCCCAGACCGAACCAGGTGACGCAGACGGCGATCATACCGGAACTCCAGAAGGCGCTCTGTCCATCCTGTCCCTGCAACTCGGCCGCCCTGGCGGCCTGCCTGGCCCGGTACTCCTTGCGGGTGATGCCATGGGCCTTGGCCAGACCGGTCTGGGAGGGAGGCTCCGTGGTGGTGACCGAGAGGAACATCCAGGCACCGACCAGGACGCAGACCCCGGTGAAGGAGAAGGCCAGGACCCCGGAAATGACGGCCAGGATGGAGGCCAGGGGGTTCCCGATGACCCACATGGCCTCGTCAAAGACCCCGGAGAGGGAGAGGGCCTGGTCGGTGGCCTTCCTGTTTCCTTTGAGGAGGTTGGTCCACCGGCTACGGCTCATGGCCCCCCAGGGCGGTATGGCCGCCATGAATGGGGTGATGCAGAAGAGCAGCCAGGCCGGTGCGTGCGAGGTGATCGAGGTGATCAGTGCGGCGGCGGCGATCATCCAGACCACCACGGTCGGGATGGAGACCTGGCGCTGGCCGAACTTGTCGACCATCTTGCCCAGAATCGGACTGACCAGGGCCAGGGATATGGCCTGGACTGCGGTCAGGGCCCCCGCCAGGGAGTAACTGCCGTAGTAGTGCTGGACCGAGATGGTGATGGTCATTCCGACCATGGGGAAAGGCATGGAGGCGATGACCGAGCCGACGGCGAAGCGGGCCGTGTGGGGCATACGCAGGAGTTCCGCGTAGCCTCCGAAAATACGATGGCCGACCTGGCTCAGCGCGGCCTTTACCTGTTGTGGCATTGCTGTTCCTACCCTCTTCCCCTGCTTGTATGCCTCATCTATCCAGCCTCGGTCAAGCATGTCATCGGGCGGCATCGATCCAACCCGGACCTGCACGGATGGCGCTGGTCACCTAGGCGAATCCCCGCATGAATCGGCAGGGAGGGGTTGGATTGACGACTGTAGAAGACTGTTAGACTGGTACCGTCCCGGACCGCTGCAACAGGTCTCGGAACTGGTACCAGTCTATCCCGAGCTCTTGTCCTGGAGGACGTCCCGGGGAGTCACCGGGAGGAGGTCACTTGCCTGCAACGACCATTCATTTCGTCCGCCATGGTCAGGTATTCAACCCCGACCACATTCTCTACGAGCGTCTTCCGGGCTTCCATCTGTCCGAGCGTGGGCGGGGAATGGTCCGGGCCACAGGCAGGTTCATGGCTGAGGCACCCGGGTTCAGGGATATCGCAGCCGTCTATTCCTCCCCCCTGGACCGGACCAGGGAGACCACTGCCATCCTCCTGGAGGAGATCAACCCCTCCAGGAAAGCGTGCGGGCTGGAACCCCTGGAACCGAACTACGACAAACGTCTGATCGAGGCCGGCAACGACTTCCGTGGCAAGCGGATCGGCAGGGGGTCGGGGGCGTTCTGGTATCCGTCGAACCTGAAGCTGGTCCTCGACCTGTCCAAACCGAGCTGGGGTGAGAGCTACCGGCAGATAGCACGCCGTGTTTCGGACTTCGTCTACGAAAAAGTGGGGGAGTACCCCGACGCGCAGATCGTGGCCGTCTCCCACGAGTCGCCCATCTGGACCTTCCGCCACCTCCTGGAGACGGGTCGGCCCGAGCACAACATGCTACGTCGCGGCACGGCCCTGGCTTCGGTCACCTCCATCACCCTGGACTGCAGGTCCGGGAAGGTGCTGGGTATCACATATGCGGATCCGGCTGCTGGTGTGTAGCGCCTTTCCCGGTGGCATAGGATGGCAGAAGAACCACAGCGCGGATTGGACCGCGACTCAGGTAAAGGAGCGTGATGATTGTGGTCTACGAGCAGGATCTGGTCGAGGAGCTGGCATCCAGACCGTCAATGGGGGAGGCCGTCCAGGCCGGTGTCGATCTGATTGACCTGTGGCCCCTGACCGATGCTTCCCGGCTCAGGAACGACGCCAGGTATGCCGAGACCCTCCAGGTGCGGATCACCAGGATTCTGGCCCGGATCATGACCGGGCAGGATGTGACCATCCCCGATGCCGAATACGTCTATGAGGGGGCGGAGGATATTCCCGGCCGCCCCCAGGATCTGGTTGATGCCCTCTTGGCCGCGAATGATGCATACGAAGGCATGGTCGGCGGGGCCGCCCAGGGGCAGTCGGGCAAACTGGTCCAGGCCGCCCGGACCCTTCAGGCGGGCTGGAGCCAGGAGGAGACCAAGGCCACCTGTGACCTGGTCGATCGGTTTGGCCGGGAGGTCACTCCGGAGGGGGAGACCCTGGAATCCTCGTCCGAGCAGGCTGAGGTGGGCCGCCGCCTGGCCACCTCCATGGTGGCCCTGGCCCGGTTGGCCAAGGCCCTGCATGCCGATGCCGATCAGGCGGTCAAAATCCTCCCGGTCCTGCTCTACCTGAATGAGCTCAACGAGCGGATGGGCATCCCCAGGGTCTTCCTGACCGATGACCAGATTCGTCAACTCCTGGGTGAGGCTGTGTCCAAGTCGGTTCAAGACCTGGCGGATACCCTGGCCCCCCTGGTGACCGCCGAGTGGAAGAAGCACCTGGATGAGGTGGTCTGGGACCCGGAGGAGGCCAAGCGCAAGGCCAAGGAGGATGACGAGCGTAAGAGCCGCGAGGCCCTCCAGGCCAAGTTCGCCCATGTTCCCGAGGATCCCGACAAGCCTCCGGTGGAGCTCTGAATTCCAGCCCTGCAAGCGCTGCTTACAGGTAAACCCGCCGAGCCCACAGATTCCCCTGGCCTGTCGATGACCTGTTTGGTATCGGGGGGTCGTATGGCTGGCAGCTGTTGGCCGGGTAGCCATGCTCCTTTCGGTTCCGGGGCATCAGCATGACCGGTCGAACCTGGCGCCTTTCGGGTTGCTGGGCCGGAGCATGAGGATGATCACGGCAACGAGTCCGCCCAGGCCGATGATGCCTCCCGAGAGGAGGAAGGGGGTATAGGGCATGGATGAGCCGAACAGGGTTGAGGCGAAAGCCACGGCTCCCAGAGTCAGAAGTGTGGTGCCTACAAAGGTGGTGCCCAGAAGCAGGAGGCACCAGAAGCCGGACATGTTGCTGTCATGCAGTCTACGTACGGTGACTGCAATATTGGGAACGATGAGGGCCAGCAGGGCCAGGGTCATCAGTGACGAACCGAAGCCACCGAGAAGTGGGGCCAAGGCGCCGATGGCGACAATGACCAGGAACTCCATCAGACAGGCCCACCAGTATTCCCCTCGGGATGCGCGCCCGGAGAAGGTCGCATACTTGAGGAAGAACCGCTTGCAGGCATTGACGAAGTCGACACCATACCAGGGTGCGTTGATCGGTGGTTCGCCCGTGTAGGCGTACCCGGCCCCGACGGGGTAGGCAGGGGTCTGCGGAATCTGTGGCCTCGCACCGGGCTGGGGGTAAAGGGGTTCCTGATACGCGTTCTGGGGGTATCCCGCCGGCCGACCATAGGGTTGGCCTTGGTAGGCGGGCTGTACAGGAGTCGGTTGGTATGTCGGCCATGCCGCACCGGGTTGAGGCGCTCCCGGGATCTGTTGTCCCCGGTAGGCGGGCTGTACAGGGTCCGGCAGCACGGGCGAGGGCTGCTCCTGGCATCCCGATTCGTTCGGATATGACGGGTAGGTGCCGGGCTCTTCCTGGTATCCCTGGTTGTCCGTCGGGGTCTGTCCTGCCCCGTACGGTTCCTGGGATGCGGGGTCGGGGGTGCTGCCCGCGGACTGGATGGGTTGGCCCTGATCGGACTGCCACCCGGAAATGGGTTGACCACCCTCGTAGGAGTTGCCTGGTTGGTTCATCGATGCTTCCCTTGCATGTTGAGTACGGTATCCCCTCGAATTGTTTTATATAAAAGGTATACAGACACTATCACATGAGCCTTTTGGCTCCTGCATGCCCTTGTACCCTTCGCCGACGATTGACGGTTTTTCCGCTCCGCTCAATCCTCGCCGGGGCCACCCAGGAGGAGGCGCTCCACCAGGGTGATGAGGGCCAGGAGGATGGCCGTCAGGATGATGATGACCAGGGTGGCCGAGAAGATCAGGGATGTCCTGAAGGAGTTGAAGGCCGACTGGAGCCAGATTCCCAGACCGTTCCGGGCACCCAGGTACTCCGATGTGGCTGCGGTGGCGAAGGCGTAGGCGGCGCTGATCCTCAATCCGCCGAAGACCTGGCGGGCCGCCACCCTCAGTTTCACGTGCCAGAGGGCCCAAGCCTTGGTCGCCCCGCAGTTCAGGGCCACGTCCTGGTAGAAAGGCGGCACCGCATCCAGACCTCGGCAGGTCTGTACGACGATGGGAAAGAGGGCGAATACGGCCACGATGATCACCTTGCCCAGGGGTTCGAATCCGAACCAGATCACGAAAAGGGGGGCGATGGTGATCAGGGGGATCATCTGGGCCCCGGCGATCAGGGGGTAGATGGCATCGTGGAGGGTTCGCCAGGCGTGGATGGCCAGGCCGGTCACCAACCCCAGGACGGAGGCCAGGAGGAAACCCAGGAACCCCTCCATCCCGGTGATGGCCGTGGCCGGAGTCAGGTCGTCAAGGTTATCGAAGGTGGCCTGGACGATCTGGCTGGGAGAGGGAAGGACCTGGTCGGGCACCCTGCCCAGACGCACGGCCGCCTCCCACATCGCCAGGAGGGCCACCAGGGTCAGGGTCGGTGCCAGAAATCGGGTCCACCCCCGCCTTGGTCCGGTCTCCCTCACTGCTTCGCCGCCTCCTTGACGAACCGGTCGGTCCACAGGTCGGCGGCCTGGGGCGCCTTCCTGGGATTCCCCCGCCTGGCGTCCTTGTAGGTGCCCGCCTTGAACTGGAAGTCCAGATAGCTTTGGGCGTCATTCATGTCGATCATGCCGCTGATGGCCTTCTGACCCGGCTGTTCCAGCCAGTACCCCTCCTTGACGATGCTCTCCATGGACTTCCTGGCCAGCTCCGGGTCGATGTTCGATCCCTTGGTCTCCTGGACCAGGATTCTTGCTGCCTCGTCCGGGTGGGCCAGGGCGTAGTTGTAGCCCTTCATGCTGGCGGTGACGAATTTCTGCAGGGCCTTCCGGTGCCCGGGCTGGTCCAGCCAGGAGCTCCTGACCACGAATCCCAGCTGGTCGGGGTTGCCCGGCACCCCCCATTCCGACTGGGTGAAGCAGTGCAGGGCCGGACCCTTCAGCTGGCTCTCCACCCCCTCCCAGTTGGCGTAGAAGCCGGCGAAGTCGCCCTTGCCGCTGGTCAGGGTGGCGAAGGTGTTGGTCCCGCTGGTCACCCGCTTGAAGTCGCCCCTGCCACCCGCGTACCGGATCATCTGTTTGACCACCGCCGTCTGCTCGGCGGACCCGAAGCTGACGAAGGTCTTGCCGTCGAAATCCCTGGGGGTCTGGATGTCGGTCCGGGAGGCCAGGGAGCACCAGCGTGCCACCGAGTGCTGGCCCAGGTTGAAGACCTGTTTCAGGCTGGACCCCTGGGAGTTGAAGGTGGCCAGGTTGCTCAGCTTGGAGAAACCCACATCGGCCACCTTGTTCTGAACCGAGGTCTCGGCCCCGGCCTGGGCGGTGGGCAGGATCCTGACCTCGACCCCGGCCTCCTTGAAGTAGCCCAGGTGCCGGGCCGTGTAGATGCCCACGTGGTTGGTGTTGGGGGTCCAGTCCAGCATGAAGGAGATGTGGGAGTCGTCATCCGCCTCGGCGTTCCTTCCCGCCCCGCAGCCTGCCAGTGACAGCCCCATGACCGTTGCGCTCGCCAGGGCCGTCAGCCTGAAGACCGGTCCCCGGGGCCCTTTTGCCCGGTCCATGCCTGCCTTGGATTCCCTCATTCCTGTCACCTTGCCTTCCCGGCACTCCCTGGTGCCCATGACCGGTGTGCTGTCTTGACGGGAAGGTGAGGAGCCCGCGCGACGTTCACGACCGGTGCTGCCGATCCATATACGAAACGTGTTGTGACACGGTTGCTGCCACCAACCGCGCGAACAAGACCATTGTAGAACCTACCATAAATGCGCAGCGGGGAAAGCCCGCCGTTGCGGATTGCGGGGGAAGGTCCGTGTGCGATCTCAGGTGAAAGGTTTTATCAACTCACCGTATACTGGTGATGCAAGAGGGAGCCTCTGACCCGGAGACATAGGGGGATGGAGGTGGCGAATGATGAGGTCGCTACGGGACCGACCATATCCGGCCGGGCCGAACCTGTGATTCGCGTGGAAGCATCGAGGGCGGTACAAAGGGGTTGGCGGTCATGGCACGTATAACAATCACCGATGTGGCCAGGCGGTCGGGCATGTCCATATCCACGGTCTCCCAGGCCCTGAACGGGACGGGGCGGATCTCCAAGCCGACCAAGCTCCTGGTCAGGAAGGCGGCTGATGAATTGGGGTACATACCCGACAGCCGCGCACGCTCCATGCGTTCCTCCCGATCCAGGGCGGTCGGACTCCTGGTCCCCGACATTCGCAACGCCTACTTCTCCGAACTGGTCTACGCCGTTCAGGACCAGCTCTACCGGAAGGGGTACGCCCCCCTGATCGGGGTCTCCTCCTGCGAGGAGTCACGGGCGGAGGACTTCTACCGGATCCTCCTGTCCAGGCATATGGACGGGGTCATCGTGGTCCCCGACGGGCCGACCTCGCCCATGCTGACCACCCTCCTCGCAAGTGACTTCCCCGTGGTCTTCGCCGACAGGCCGGAGACGAGCGCCCCCGATGCCCCCCTGGTCGATTCCGATCCGACCCTGGGGCTGGTCGGCGCCCTGAATACCTTGGTGGCCAAGGGGTTCGACCGGGTCGTCTTCGTGCCGGGGCCGGAGGAACGCTCCGCCACCTTCAGGGAACGTGAGCAGGCCTTCCTTGATCAGGCGGCCATCCACCCCTCCCTGCAGGGCCGGGTGGCGACTGACGGGTTCGGCTCCCAGGATCAGGCCAGGACCACCATGCTCTCCCTGGTTGATCAGGGGGTCCAGGCCTTCATCTTCGGATACTCGGGCGACGCCATCAGGGCCATCGCCGTCGGCAATGAGATTCGCGCCGACCACGAAGATATCTGTCTGATCTCCTTCGATGACCTGAAGCTCTTCCGTCTGGTTACCCCCCAGGTCTCCGTCATCTCCCAGCAGGTCGATGCCATGGGGAGGTTGAGTGTGGACATCCTTCTCTCCATCATCGACGGGGGTTCGGGTTCGGACCGGTCTCAGGACGGGCCGGCCATACGGAACCTTCGTACCCGCACCGAGACCAGGTTCATTCCCAGGGGGGTCCTGGCCTGACGGGGAGGGGTGCGCTGGCCTTTGCCCGAGCCCGGAAAACGGCGGAATCCGTCCCCGATCCATCTTCTCCGTGTCGGGGGAGGGGGGTAGCTTTTAGCCATGTGGTGCCAGGCGTTCATCATTGGCGAAAAGGAGTGAGTGAAACAAGCACCTGAAGGCGTTTGCTTGGAATGCAACCGGGTATCACACTTCATCAGTGCAATGCAGCATTGAGGTTTTACCTCATTCAAGGAGGTCGTCCAATGAAGTGGCTGTTGAATTATCTAGGTATGTCGCGAAAGAGTTTCGGCATCTTCCTCGTCATCACGCTTTCGACATGTATTTATTGGTTTTCCAGCATTAAGAGTGTTATTTACGAGCCTTTCCGTCAGGCTCTCGGTGTCAGTAACGCCCAGCTGGGCTTCCTGCTTGGTCTCATCGGTTTTGTGCAGATTTTCGGATATGCCCTTCTGGGGTGGCTCCAGGATCTGCTTCCCATCCGTAAGTTGATTGCGGTTGATCTGTGGGGATACGGTACTTTCGCCCTTATCCTGGGTCTGGTTCCCCATTTGCCCTATTGGTTCCTGGTTCTCGCCTTCGTCGCCTTCGGTTTCTTCGGTGATGCCATCTACTGGCCCACCATCCAGAAGTCGACCAAGGGTTTGGCCACAGAGAGGACCCAGGCGGCCGCGTTCAGCACCCAGGAGTGCATACGGTCGGCCATCGGGCTTGTGCTCAACGCCTGCACCCTTGGACTGTTCACCCTGGGTGGTTCGAAGATCTTCGGCGCCCGCATCGCCATGTGCGCCTACCCCATCTTCATGATGCTCTTCTCCTTCGTGGTTCTCCGGTTCATACCGAAGGATTTCCTCCATGAGCAGGGCAGGAGCGAGGGCAGGGCCAAAAACGAGAACGGCTTCAAGATGGTGCTTCAGGCCATGAAGCTCCCGATCGTCTGGACCACAGGGTTCGGCGCTGCAGCCACCTACCTGATCTATGTGGCAGCCAACACGTATTTCCTGCCGTTCGTCCAGGCATCCTTCAAACTGTCGGATGCCGCCGCGGGTCTGTTCGGCATCGTGAATTCCGGTCTGATGGGTCTGATCGCCGCCGCCCTGTCCGGCGTGCTTGCCACCAAGCGTTTCAGCACCACCCCGCAGTGGATGGCCCTGCTGTATGTCATCGTCGGCCTGGTCTGTGTCCTGGTCCTGGTCACTCCGCGCAGTTCCGGATGGATGATACCTGTCGTGGTCCTGTGCTGCCTGGTCACCTTCGTCTGCGTCGCCTTGAGGGCCGTTTATTATGCCCCCATCGGTGAGTACGGTGTGGATTCGGAGATTTCCGCGACAGCCATGTCGATCGCATCCTTCATCGGTTACTGTCCCTCCTTCTTCGCCTACATGCTCTTCGGCGCCATCATCGATGGTTTCGACACCCAAAAGGCCTATAACATCATCTTCGGTATGCTGGCGGCCTTCAGCGTTTTGGGCATTGTTGTCTGCCTCTTGGGCAACAGGGTCATTCTGAACAAGCGCAGGCTTGAGCAGGCCGCCTCTCCGGTCGTATCATGAGGGGCTTTCCAGACGGGATTTTCCAGCAAAGGAGCAAAGAATGAAATTTCAACACTTGGGAACCGCTGCCGCAGAACGTATCCCCGGAATCTTCTGCAAGTGTGACCTCTGCAAGTATGCCCGGAAGGTGGGTGGCAAAGAGATCAGGACCCAATCCCAGGCCCTGGTCGACGATGCCGTCCTTCTGGACTTCCCGGGCGATACCTATTTCCACTTCATCAAGGAGGACTTCGATCTTCCCTCCATTACCCAGCTTTTCATAACCCACTGGCATTCCGACCATTTCTATGGCGAGGATCTGGCATACCGAATGGATTCCTATGCCGATGACAATCCCACCCATATGGATGTCTACGGTTCCGAAACCGTCAAGGGGTTCTATGAGCGGGCCTTCTTCCTGGAGGAGCACTACGACTACAGCAAGCTGACCTACCATGCGCTCCATCCCGGTGACGCGGTCACCGTCACCGCCGGGAACGGGAAGGAGTACACCGTCCATGCCTTTGAGGCCCGGCATGGTCACCACTTCGGCGATTGTCTCTTCTACGGACTGACCGATGGGCGCTCCAGCCTGCTCTATGCGCATGACACGGCCTATTTCTATGACTCGACCTGGAAGGACATGGAGGAGGCGGGGCTCAAGTATGATTATGTGTCCCTGGACTGCACCCACGGCCTGACCGCGATGAATTCCGACGTGCATATGAACTTCGCCGACAATCTCCGTGTCCGTGACCGGATGGTCGGGAAGGGGCTGGCGGACTCGGACACCATATTCGTGTCCAACCATTTCTCCCATCACGGTGATGCCAGCTATGAGCAGATGCAGGCGGCCGCCGTCAAGGAGGGGTTCATCAGTTCCTATGACGGTATGGTGACCGAAATCTAGGTCCGTCGGGGGTATCGGAATCGGTCGTGCCATGGCTGGTGCGACCGATTTCCTTTGCCGCCGACAGAGGGGTGGGATGGACAAAAACCTGGGCGTGTTGTTGGGTGGCATGACATCAAGTGAGGGGTGCCCCTCGATTTTTCCCGATATGCCGCGGCTTTGTGCCTGGACGGGTTTTCCAAGATATGTGATTCAAGTCACAATCTTCATTGTTGCACTATATCTAGTGCTCCTTTTTCGGTTCTCCACTAGATATTGGGGCATGAGGTGGTAGAGTGGTCTTGTCATCGCAGATGACAAGGATGTAGTTCGCGCCCTTGAAGGGTTGTGCGGACGTCGGTTTTTTAGCAATGCGAGGAGTGGCGATGAATACGCAGGTGGTGGCAAGCCGTGCAGAGGAGGAGGGCATCTCCGAGCATGACTCGGTCAATGGCATTCTGGTCGAGAAGCGTGACGGCCGAATCGTCGATTTCGACCCCGTCAACATCATGAATGCCATCGAGGCCGCCTTCAAGGACGTCATGGATGAGGTCGGTCCCGACGACCGCCAGGGGATCCGCAGGATGGCCCTGACCGTCCAGTCGGAGATCCACGACCGGTACACCAACCCGGTCAAGATCGAGGACATCCAGACCCTGGTCGAGCATGCCCTGGTCAATGCCCATCTCTACGAGATCGCCCGTTCCTACACCTCCTACCGCCTGGACCGCGACATCCAGCGCGCCAAGGCCACCGACGTGAACGAGGCCGTCCACCGCCTGACCAGCAAGGACGAGACCCTGGTCCGGGAGAACGCCAACAAGGACGCCAACGTCTACGCCACCCAGCGTGACCTCCTGGCAGGGGCCGTCTCCAAGGCTTCGGCCTTCAGCATGCTGCCCAAGGATGTCTCCAACGCCCACATGAAGGGCGACATCCACTTCCATGACGCCGATTATTCGCCCTTTACGGCCGAGACCAACTGCTCCCTGCCCGATTTCGGCGACATGCTGGAGCACGGGTTCGAGCTGGGCAACGCCATGATGGACTCGCCCAAGTCCATCGGCACGGCCGCCACCCAGATCACCCAGATCATCAAGGACATCGCGGGATCCCAGTACGGCGGCCAGACCGTCAACCGCTGCGACGAGATGCTCGACCGCTACGCCCGCCTGGACTACAAGAAGAACTATGCGATGGCCGAGGCCGTCCTGCCCGACGAGGAGCCCATCGAGGTGGCCAAGGAGGTCGTCCGCGGGCTCAAGGCCCGCGAGGCCGACTGGCTCCACCTGGATGACCGAACCCCCATCGGTGAGGATTCCCCCTTCGACCTGGATGCCCCCGAGATGATCCGCCTGCGTCAGGTCTATGCCAAGATCCTGACCCGGAAGAACATCTACGATGCCATGCAGACCATGGAGTACCAGATCAACTCCAACCGCGTCTCCAACGGGCAGACCCCCTTCGTCACCGTGGGCTTCGGCCTGGGCACCTCCTGGTTCGCCCGCGAGATCCAGCGTTCCATCTTCCTGATCCGCATCCGGGGCCTGGGCAAGGACCGCCACACGGCCATCTTCCCCAAGCTGGTCTTCACCATCAAGCACGGCCTGAACGCCGACGAGGGTGACCCCAACTACGACATGAAGCAGCTGGCCCTGGAGTGCTCCACCAAGCGTATGTACCCCGATGTGGTCTTCTATGAGAACCTGGTCAAGATCACCGGTTCCTTCAAGGCCCCCATGGGCTGCCGCTCCTTCCTCCAGGCCTGGACCAACCCGGAGACCGGCGAGGATGAAGAGGACGGACGCATGAACCTGGGCGTCGTCACCGTCAACATCCCCCGTATCGCCCTGGAGTCCCGCGGCGACAGGGACCGGTTCTGGAAGATCTTCGACCAGCGCATGGAGGTGGCCCACCACGCCCTGCAGTTCCGCATCATGCGCTGCAAGCAGGCCACGCCCATCAACGCCCCGACCCTCTATCAGTTCGGCGCCTTCGGCAGGTTGAAGCCCACCGACAGCGTCGACACCCTCTTCCGCAACAGCCGCTCCACGGTTTCGCTGGGATACATCGGTCTCTACGAGGCCACCAGCGTCTTCTACGGCAAGGATTGGATGCAGGACCACACCTGGGATCCGGAGGGCAAGGAGTTCGCCCTGAGCATCGTGCGCCGGATGAACCAGCTCTGCAAGCAGTGGGAGAAGGCCGAGGGCTATCACTATTCGGTCTATTCCACCCCGGCCGAGTCCCTGACCGATCGCTTCTGCCGCATGGACAAGGAGAAGTTCGGTTCCGTCGAGGGCGTGACCGATCACGACTTCTATACCAACAGCTTCCACTACCCGGTATGGCTGCGCCCCACCCCCATGGAGAAGCTCACCTACGAGCGTGACTTCCCCTATCTGGCCTCGGGCGGGTTCATCAACTACTGCGAGTTCCCCTCCATGCAGCAGAATCCCAAGGCCCTGGAGGCGGTCTGGGATTATGCCTATCAGATCGGCATCGGCTACCTGGGCACCAACACCCCGATCGACCACTGCTTCGTCTGTGGCTACGAGGGTGACTTCGAACCCACCGAGGAGGGTTTCAAGTGCCCCGAGTGCGGCAACGACGATCCCGAGAAGTGCAACGTGACCAAGCGCACCTGCGGTTACCTGGGCAATCCTGTTCAGCGGCCCATGGTTCACGGACGCCATGAGGAGATCGCCCATAGGGTCAAGCACATGGAGGGCGAGACCGGCCATGTGGTCCTGAAGGACGGCACCACCAAGGAGTGGTTCGACGACAAGGCCGAATAGGCCCTGATCAAGCAGTTCAAGAATCAGTACTGATGGCGGGCCATGCAGTGATGGCCCGCCATTTCCGTGTCCGGTGACCAGGCCGGACGGATTACGGAGGACGGCAATGGGCAAGCAGGGTGTCATGAGAAAGACCGGTGCCGCGGGTCATCGTGATTTCGCAGCCGACGAGCGGGGTCGGGGCCCGGGAATCCCCTCCCTGCTGACCAACAACCCCAAGGCGGGTCAGTGGGATGGGCGTCAGCTGAGCCGGGGCATCATCGCCGATTACAAGCGGTTGGTCATGACCGACGGGGAGGGCATACGGTGCTCCCTCTACGTCAGTGGCTGCCCCTTCCGCTGTCGGGGGTGTTACAACTCCTCCATCTGGGACTTCCGGGCGGGCCACCCCTACACCCAGAAGCTGGAGGACCAGATCATCAAGGACCTCTCCCTCTCCTATGTGCAGGGCATCACCTACCTGGGCGGGGAGCCCCTCCTCAACACCCCCATCCTGCTCAGGCTCTCCAAGCGGATTCGCCGGGAGTTCGGCCATGACAAGGACATCTGGTGCTGGACGGGCTACACCTGGGAGGAACTGAACCGGCCCGGGGAGACCCCGGACAAGGCCGAGCTGATCTCCTACCTGGACATCCTGGTCGACGGCCGTTATCTGGAGGACCAGAAGAACACCCTCCTCCAGTTCCGCGGGTCGTCCAATCAGCGCATCATCGACGTGCCGAGGTCTCTTGAGGAGGGGCATCTGGTTCCCTGGGCCAAGATTCACGACCAGACCAGGTTCATCCCGGAGACCTACAGCAGGAACAGGGACCAGGAACAGAAGCGGGGCTGACCGGGGGCGATGCTGGCCCTGCCCTGCCGGGATCGTCCGCGGCCTGTCCCTGAACGTCGCCTTGCCGGGGCACAATGGTGGCTATGACTGATGAGCATGATCACGACTCGAAACCCGAACTGCCCAAGGACCTGAGGGTACGGTTCTGCCCCTCTCCCACGGGCACCCCCCATGTGGGCATGGTCCGCACGGCCCTTTTCAACTGGGCCCAGGCCCGTCATTCCAAGGGAACCTTCGTCTTCCGCATCGAAGACACCGATGCCCAGCGCGACAGCGAGGAAAGTTACCAGCAGATCCTGGATGCTCTGAGGTGGCTGGGTCTGGATTGGGACGAGGGTGTTGAAGTGGGTGGCCCCGACGGCCCCTACCGCCAGTCCCAGCGTGGCGACATCTACCGCAGGGTGGCCCAGCGGCTCCTGGATGCGGGGTACGCCTACGAGTCCTATTCCACCGCTGACGAGATCAGGGAGAGGAACGTGGCCGCCGGCCGCCCCGAGGCCTTCGGGTATGACGGGTATGACCGCAATCTGAGCGAGGAGGAGCGCCGGGCCTTCCGCGACCAGGGTCGCAAGCCCGCCCTGCGCATCCGCATGCCCGATGAGGACGTGGCCTTCGACGACCTGATTCGCGGCCGCATCGAGTTCAAGGCCGGGTCCGTCCCCGACTATGTGATCGTCCGTCCCAACGGGGACCCCCTCTATACCCTTACCAACCCGGTTGATGACGCCATGATGCGGATCAACGTGGTTCTGCGTGGGGAGGACCTCCTCAGCTCCACCCCCAGGCAGATCGTCCTCTACCGGTACCTGATCGAGCTGGGTGTGGCCCAGGCCATGCCCCTCTTCGGCCACATGCCCTACGTCATGGGTCAGGGCAATAAGAAGCTCTCCAAGCGCGACCCCGAGTCCAACCTCTTCCTGCATCGGGAGCATGGGTTCATCCGTGAGGGGCTCCTGAACTACCTGGCCCTCCTGGGCTGGTCGATCGGCCCCGACCGGGACGTCTTCTCCATGGAGGAGATGGTCGAGCACTTCGACATCCGCGACGTCAAGGCCAACCCGGCCCACTTCGACATCGACAAGGCCATCGCCATCAACGCCGAGCACATCCGCATGCTGGAGCCCCAGGACTTCCTGAACCGTTCCCTGCCCTACCTGAAGAGGGACGGACTGGTCTCCGCCGAGACCTGGGACGACCTGACCGATCATGAGCGCCGGATCCTGGCTGCCGCTGCCCCACTGGTCCAGCCCAGGGTCCGTCTCCTGGGCGAGGTCTCCGGGATGATGGGGAGCCTGCTCAGCGATGCCGACTACATCGAGCCCGACCCGGATGCCCGCAAGCAGCTCAAGGACTCTGCCGGAGCCGTTCTCGACCTGGCCCTGCGGACCCTCCAGGAGGTGCCCGAGCAGGATTGGATCACCGACCACCTCCATGATCTTCTGACCCAGGCCCTGGTGGACCAGGGTGGCTACAAGCCCCGGCTGGCCTTCGGTCCCGTCAGGGTGGCCGTCTCCGGTCGTCGGGTTTCGCCGCCCCTCTTCGAATCACTGGAGATCATTGGCAAGAGCACAACACTCCAGCGTTTGACCAACTTGCGTCGGCACCTCTGAGCGGGTATATTATCTTTTTGTTGTGCTGCTGACCTGTTGAACCGGGTCGGTGCGCTGCGGAAAAGTGAAAGCCCCCGTCGTCTAGCGGTCTAGGACTACGCCCTCTCACGGCGCCAACACCGGTCCAAATCCGGTCGGGGGTACGATATGCGGTAACCGTCCAAGCGGGTATTGCATAGCCAATTGGGGTATGGTGTAATTGGCAACACAGGTGATTCTGGTTCATCCATTCTTGGTTCGAGTCCAGGTACCCCAGCGAGCATTCAGCCGCGGTCTTTTCTATGAGGCTGCGGCTTTTCCGTCCTTGAGACCTTCTTCTGCCAGTGCCGGATGATAGACTTGGTTTTCTGACGGGCTTGCGCTGTCCGATTGTCATAAAGGTCACATAATTGGCTTTTTGTTTGGCCTGCAAGTCCAGCCTTTCGGGGCACCCGCACCGATACCATGGAGGTACCGGGTTGGCGGGGAGTCAGTAGGATGGAGATTTTCCCGGTTGTCCCAGAAACCAGCTGTATTGGACCGACTGCACAAAGGTTGTGGAAGATTATGAAAACTATCGCCGTGTTGGGCGCAGGATATGCCGGCATGCGCGCCGCAAAGAAGCTGGCGCATGCAAATCTCGATGCCCGCATCATCCTGGTCAATCGGAACCCCTATCACTATGAGGCGACCCAGCTCCATCAGGTTGCCGCCGGCACCAAGGAACCGGCCGATGTGACCTTCGATATCCGTAAAGCCGTCTCCCCCAGAATCGAGGTGCTCATCGACACGGTGACCGGCATCGATCAGGACAAGCGGCAGGTCGGCCTGGGGAAGCATGAGCCCCTCCGGTACGACTACCTGATCAACGCCCTGGGCTTCGAATCCGAGACCTTCGGCATCAAGGGGGCCGAGGAGAACGGCTGGCCCCTGGTCGACATCGACACGGCCCTGGCCGCCAGGCGCCGCCTGGAGAACACGCTGGCCAATTACAGGAACAGCCACGACCCCAACGACCTCCATGTGGTGGTCTGCGGTGCCGGCTTCACCAGCATCGAGTACCTGGGGGAGCTGGTCTACAGGATGCCCAAGCTGGTCGCCAAGTACGACCTGCCGGCCGACCAGGTCAAGATCATCTGCGTCGAGGCCTCGCCCAAGATCCTCCCCATGTTCTCGCAGAACCTGGTCGACTGGGCGGTCAACTACCTGAAGAAGAAGGGCGTCGAGTTCC
Organism: uncultured Bifidobacterium sp.; assembly: GCF_945269915.1. Classification (GTDB taxonomy): domain Bacteria; phylum Actinomycetota; class Actinomycetes; order Actinomycetales; family Bifidobacteriaceae; genus Bombiscardovia; species Bombiscardovia indica. The sequence goes on from NZ_CALYOY010000025.1 coordinate 19,999, forward strand.
ATACCTCGACGGCCATCACCGAGGTCAGGCCCGGAGCCGTGGTCAGCAACGACCAGGAGTTCAGGGCCAACACGATCATCTGGACCACAGGGGTGCGTGGTAGCCACATCATTGCCGATTCCGGCTATAATCAGAAGCGTAACCGTGTTGTGGTGGAGGATGACCTCTCGCTCACGGACCATCCCGAGGAATTCCTCATCGGCGATGTCAGCGCAGTCCCTGATCCTGAATCGGGCAGGCTCTTCCCCACCACGGCACAGATTTCGATTGCACAGGCTGATACGGCTGCCGCCAATGTCATCGCTAGGGTGCAGGGGCGTCAGACGCAACGGTTCAGGTTCAAGAGCATCGGCACCGTCTGCTCCCTGGGCCCCCAGGCCGGCGTGGCCGAGATCGACATGATGGGCAAGTGGAAGTTGAAGGGGGCGGTGGTCGGTATCGTCAAGAAGATCGTCAACGACCGTTCCGTTCTGGAACTCGCCAACGTCAAGACCATGTTGGAGAGCAACTGATTCGGCCTGTTCATCTGAACAAGAGAAAGTATTCGGAAGGCGAGGAAGATGCTTAACGTTCTGGGGTTGTCGCGATTCCAATTCGCGATGACGACCGTATTCCACTTCTTCTACGTGCCCCTTTCCATTGGCCTGGCCCTGTGTGTGGCCATCATGGAAACCCTGTACGTGGTCAAAAAGAAGGAAATCTACAAGAAGATGACCAAGTTCTGGGGGAAGATCTTCCTTCTGAGCTTTGCTGTCGGTGTGGTGACCGGCATCATCCAGGAGTTCCAGTTCGGCATGAACTGGTCCAACTATTCCAGGTTCATGGGCGACATCTTCGGCGCCCCCCTGGCCATCGAGGCCCTTCTGGCCTTCTTCATGGAGTCGACCTTCATCGGTGTCTGGGTCTTCACCTGGAACCGCTTCAAGCCGGCCGTCCATGCGGTCTTCATCTGGCTGACCTTCCTGGGTTCCTCGGTGTCGGCCATCTGGATCCTGGCCGCCAACAGCTTCATGCAGCACCCCACCGGCTTCGAGATCAACAAGGCCACGGGCCGGGTCCGCATGACCAGCTTCTGGGATGTTCTGGGCAACCCGCAGCTCTGGCGCGAGTTCCCGCACGTCTTCTTCGGGGCGGTGCTGACCGGTGGCATGGTCCTGGTCGGCATGAGCGCCTGGGGTCTCCTGCGCGCCCACAAGCAGGAGCAGGCCGGTAAGGCGGAAGCCGCTCCCGCCGTTGAGGGGGGCGGGTCCGAGCAGGTCAGTCAGCGTGTCTTCTACACCCGTTCGATCAGGCTCAGCGCCATCATCGCCCTGATCGGTTCGATCCTGGTCATCATTGCAGGCGATCTTCAGACCTCCTTCATCATCGACGACCAGCCCATGAAGTTCGCTGCCACCGAGGGCATCTACGAGGACACCAAGGATCCCGCCCCCTGGGCGGTGGTCTCCCTGATCAACGAAAAGGACAAGACCTCCAAGGGCATCGAGATTCCCGAGATGCTCTCCCTCCTGTCCTACCACAGCACCTCCGGCTCGGTGAAGGGCATGAATTCCGTCAACGAGCAGCTCCACCAGCAGTATGACGGCAAGTTTGGCAAGGACATGAACTACTACGTGCCGGTCACGACGCTCTTCTGGAGCTTCAGGTTCATGGCCGCGGTGGGCTTCGGCGTCCTGCTCCTGTCCATCCTGGTGCTCTGGTTCACCAGAAAGTCCAAGGACACCCTATGGTCCAGCAACTGGAAGCTGTGGATCCTGGGCATCTGCACCTATCTGCCCTTCGTGGGCAACACGGGTGGATGGCTGATCACGGAGCTGGGACGTTACCCCTGGCTGGTCTACGGTTTGCAGACCATCGCCGACGGGGTCTCGCCCACGGCCACGGTCCCCAACCTCCTGTTCACCAACATCGTTTACTTCCTGCTCTTCCTCTTCCTGGGAGGGGTCATGATCTTCTACTCGCGCAGGGTGCTCCACCAGGGCCCTGACTACCAGGGTGAAGGCCTCAGCCTACCTGTGCAGGCCAGCAGGAACGAGAGGAGAGTGGCATTAGCATGAGTATCCTACAAGGTTTATGGTTCTTCGTCATTGGCCTGTTGTTCGCCGGATTCCTCCTGCTTGAGGGATTCGACTTCGGTGTGGGCATGGCAACCCGGCTGGTCGCCCGCGACGGTGACGAGCGCGCCACCTTCATGAGGGCCATCGGCCCCCACTGGGACGGCAACGAGGTCTGGCTGATCACCGCCGGAGGCGCCATGTTCGCGGCCTTCCCGCTCTGGTACGCCTCCCTCTTCTCCGGGTACTACATTCTCCTCTTCCTGGTCCTGGTCGGCCTGATCCTGCGTGGCGTCTCCTTCGAGTTCGCCAACCACGCCCTGACCTCGCGTGAGCGTGGGGTCTGGCAGTGGGCCAACTTCATCGGCTCCGTCTTCGCGCCCTTCTTCCTGGGCATGATGCTGACCAGCCTGATCCAGGGCATCCCCTTGGACAAGAACGGTGACGCCTGGCCCGGGTTCTTCGGTGTGGTCAACTGGCTCTCCGTCGTGGGTGGCGTGGCCGTCGTCTTCTTCAGCTTCGTGCACGGTCTGCACTTCCTCAGCCTGAAGCTGGGCCCCATGGATTCGCGCCGGATGCTCAACATCAGCGAGAAGGTCTACTGGATCGCCTACCCGGCCCTGGTCGTCTTCGTCCTTCTGGCCATCTTCAGGACCGACTTCTACACGGCACGGCCCATCTCCACCTGGCTGATCACCGTGATCATTCTGGCGGCGACCATCTGTGGCCACGTGGCTGTGACCAGGAAGCGTGGCGGGTTCGCCTTCACGGCCTCCGGCATCACCCTGATGGCCATCATCGCCTTCATCTTCAACGGGCTCTTCCCGCGGGTGATGATCGGGACGGATCCGGCCACGAGCATCATGATCCAGGACGCCTCGGCATCCCCCTACACCTTGAAGATCATGACCGTGGTCCTCTGCATCTTCCTGCCCATCATGCTGGCCTACTTCATCTGGAGCTACTTCATCCAGCGCAAGCGCCTGGCCACCGATGGCGCCCATCTGTCCGTGGCCGGTCCTGCCGCGGTCAGCGCGACCGTGGCCCGGTAGGGGGCATCGGCACAGTTCACGGAACCGGCTTCGATTCAGGGTTGAGGTGTCTCAGTGATTGACAAGAGTCTCTTCCGGTTCGCCGGAATCAGACGGATCATGGGCCTCCTGGCCACGCTTTCCCTGGTGCAGGGACTCAGCGTGGTCGGTCAGGCCTATGGCCTCACCCTGGCACTGGTGCAGATCTGGCACCTGCATGGCCTCCACACCCTGGTCAGGCCGGTTCTGATCTTCTTCACGGCCTTCGCCATCCGCCAGCTGTGCGACGTGGCCAAGCAGCGGGTGGCCACGGACTACGCCGACTATGTCGTCGGCGAGCTCAGGCCGCAGATCCAGCGCAAGGTCTTCCGTCTGGGGCCCGCGGCCCTGGCGCAGCGGGGGACGGGCTCGGCCGTGACCATGCTGATCGACGGGCTGGATGAGGTCAGGACCTACGTTTTCACGGTCCTCCCCAAGATGATGGACATGGTCTTCATCCCCCTGATGATTCTGGTGGTGGTCTGGATCCAGGACACGGTCAGCGGCATCGTCCTCCTTCTCATGCTCCCCCTCCTCTTCTTCTTCATGGCCATCCTGGGCATGGCCGCCCGTGACAGGTCCAACAAGCAATACGCCCAGTTCCGCAAGCTGAACACCCGGTTCATGGATACGGTCCTGGGCCTGCCCACCCTGAAGATGCTGGGGATCAGCGAGGAGTACGAGGACGAGATCTACTCGGTCTCCGACAGGTTCCGCAAGCGGACCATGAGCGTGATCCGCGTGGCCATGACCTCCACCTTCGCCCTGGACTTCTTCGCCACCCTGGCCATCGCCATCATGGCCGTCTTCCTGGGCAACAACCTGATCGACGGAACGGTGGCCCTCTTCCCGGCCCTGCTGGCCCTGATCCTGGCCCCCGAGTACTTCATGCCCATCCGGCAGTTCGGCGACGACTACCATGCCACCCTGAACGGGAAGAACGCCCTGAACGACATCGTGACCATGCTGGACACCCCCGAGCCCGACCACCTGGACGACCTGGACTGGCAGGGGTGGGGCAGCGAGAGCCACCTGACCGTCGAGGGCATGGACTTCGCCTACCCGGGGCCCAAGCCCGAGGAGGGGCAGGCATCCGGCGGCTCGCAGATGGACGCCATCGCCAAGTCCAGCGGCAAGAAGAAGCGCAAGGGCCGCAAGAAGTCCGCAATCGACGCCACACCCGTTCCCGCGCCGGGCCGGGACCTGGATTCGACCCGGACCTGTGGGGACGGGGCCGAGGAGGGCGCCCGTCAGCCCGATGCCCTCCACCATGTCTCCTTCAGCCTGAGCGGGCTGACCAAGGTGGCCGTGGTCGGGAGGTCCGGGGCCGGAAAGTCCACCCTGATGAACCTCCTGGCAGGCTTCAACATTCCCCAGGCAGGCAGGATCGACCTGGACGGACGGCTCCTGGAGCACTTCAACGCCCGCGCCTGGCAGGGCCACATCAGCTACATCCCGCAGAACCCCTACATCTTCAGCGGCACCGTGGCCGACAACATCCGCTTCTATGATCCGGATGCCGACCAGGCCGCCGTGGCCCGGGCGGCCGACCAGGCGGGTCTGACCGACTGGGTGGAGACCCTTGCCGAGGGTCTGGAGACCAGGATCGGCGAGGGGAACCGCGGCATCAGCGGCGGCCAGGCCCAGCGCATCGCCCTGGCCCGGGTCCTCCTGGACAGGACCCGTGAGATCCTCCTCTTCGACGAGCCCACGGCCCACCTGGACATCGAGACCGAGTACGAGCTGAAGAAGACCCTCCTGCCCATCATGGAGGGGCACCTGGTCATCTTCGCCACCCACCGCCTGCACTGGCTGGCCGACGTGGACCAGGTCATCATGCTGGACGGTGGCCGGGTCGTGGCCCAGGGCAGGCCGGAGGAACTGATGGGGGAGGGCGGTCCGCTGGATGCCCTGATCGAGGAGATGGGGGGTAACCAGATTGCCGACTACCAGCAGGACTGAGGGCGGCCAGGCGGCCTCCACCAGGGCCGGGCGCCGCACCAACTATCTGAACATCTGGCACAGGGACCACTGGTTCTGGCCCTACCTGCGCCAGAACAGGGGCCGGCTCGCCCTGATCTTCCTCCTGGGCACCATCACCTTCGTCTGCGCCGCGGGGCTCATGTTCACCTCCGGCTTCCTGATCAGCCGGTCGGCCCGGCACCCCTACAACATCTTCGCGGTCTATGTGCCCGTGGTCCTGACCAGGGCCTTCGGCATCGGCCGCCCGACCTTCAAGTACCTGGAGCGGATCAAGAGCCACGACTGGGTGCTCCGGGTGGTCTCCAAGCTGCGGGTCCAGCTCTACCGGACCCTCTCCAAGGACGCCGCCTTCCTCAACGAGCACGAGCGGACCGGCACCGTTCTGAGCATGCTCTCCGACGACCTGGACCACCTGGAGAACTTCTACCTGCGCACCATCTTCCCCACCGTCGTGGCCTACCTGATGTGGCTGGTGGTCACCATCGCGGTCGGGGTCTTCTCCTGGATCACCTCCCTCCTCCTCTTCCTCCTCTTCGCCCTGATCCTGATCCTGGTCCCACTGGTTTCCCTGGCCTACTCGGACAGCCGGTATGCCGAGGAGAAGTCCATGCAGCAGGACCAGTACACCAGGGTCGCCGAGAACTACATGGGGCTGGGCGACTGGGTCATCACGCACCGCCAGGACCGGTTCGTCGACACGGCAGCCGATGACTTCCGGGGAATCGCCCGTGAGCGGCACGATCAGAAGCGCTTCGAGCGGTGGAGGAACCTCTGCATCCAGATGATCTTCGCCCTCATGGTGGTGGCCCTGATCATCGGTGGCGACATCCTCATGACCGGCTCGACCTCGGTGGCCGACTTCGCCGCAGCCGTGGTCCTCTCGGTCTTTCCCCTGGTCGACTGCTTCATCGTGGTCTCCCAGGCCGTGGCCGAGGTTCCCCTCTACACGGATTCCCTGAACCACCTGAACGATCTGACCAACCGGGTCGAATCCCGCCAGCGGCCCCGGATGGACCAGACCAGGCTGGACGGCCCGGTCCGCACCATCGACTTCGACCATGTCAGCTTCTCCTACGGGCCGGATGACCCCCTTCTCCTGGACGACTTCTCCCTCCACATCGAGGCCGGGCAGAAGGTGGCCCTTCTCGGGCCCAGCGGTGAGGGCAAGACCACGGTCCTCCAGCTCCTCCTGGGCGACCTCCGGCCCTCCAAGGGCAGGATCCTGGTCAACGGTACCCCGGTGGACGCCCTCCAGGACCAACGCCCCGAACTCTTCGGCTACCTGAACCAGCAGGCCTTCCTCTTCAACACGACCATCGCCTCCAACGTCCGTCTGGGCGCCCCCGAGGCCACTGACGACCAGGTCCGCCAGGCTCTGAAGGCGGTGCAGCTGGACCAGTACGTGGAGTCCCTGCCCGAGGGGATCGACACCCCGGTCGACGAGGCCGGCAACCGGCTCTCCGGTGGGCAGCGGCAGCGCCTGGCCCTGGCCAGGATCGTGCTCAAGCGCACCCCGATCGTCCTCCTGGACGAGCCCACCATCGGGCTGGACCCCATCACCGAGCGGCGGCTGATGGAGATGATCTTCCGGGTGAGCCAGGGCCGCACCCTCTTCTGGGTCACCCACCACCTCCAGGGTCTGGAGGACGCCGACCAGGTCATCTTCATGGAGGACGGGCACATCGCCATGCAGGGTTCCCCGGTCGAGCTCTACCGGACCAACCCCCGATTCAGTGAGTTATATCGCATGGACGTCGGTGACTTGGACAAGGGTGGCTCGCGAGCGATATACCCGGAGAAATAGTCAGATTCGGATGCAACGGACTCCTGGTGAAAGAACATCAGGGTGTTCTCCGAGTTAAGGCAACGGTCAGGAATACGGATCTCCGCCGGCTTCGGCCTTGAAACTGGTTGTTCGCCCACCCATCGGTACCGGTCGACCTGCCCGGCGGAAACCCGCCTCGGAATCGGGGGTGGGCCGCCGCCAGGCGGATCTTGAATCAGGGTTCGGATCTGCCTGGATGCGCACCGCGCATCCCATCCGATGGATTCTCCGGAAAGGGAGGACCATGTTCACCGTTCCGGGCTTATCCAGATTCCAGTTCGCCATGACGACGATATTTCATTTATCCCATGCCCCTAGTCCATCGGTCTGGCCCTGGCGGTCGCCATCATGGAGACCATCTATGCGGTGACCGGGAAAGAGGTCCGCACGACCATGACCGAGTTCGGCAGGGGGCATCTGTGTCATCGCCCATGGCGACCTGCAGGGCGAGTTCATCGTTACCGACCAGCCAATGAAGCTGGCGGCCACCGAGGCCATCCACGAGGACACCGGCGATCCGGCCCCTCTGGCAGGCCGCGGCCCTGATCAATGAGAAGGACCACAAGGTCGAGTGGTCGGTCGGGATTCCGGGTGCCATGCCACAGTTGGCCCAAGGGAAGAAGACCGGTGCCGTCGAGGGCGTGAACACGGTCAACGAGGAGCTGCACGAGAAGTACGATGCCAAGTACGGCAAGGACATGAACCACTACGTGCCCGTCACCACCCTCTTCCGGGTATTCGGGCTCATGGTGGCCCCAGGGTTCGCCTTCGCCCCTGGAGCCCTTTACGATGAACCCGGCGGCTCAGACCTGGCTGGTCAGAGCCTGGACCAGCTCGTCCAGCAGGGTGCGGACGTCCCTGTTCACCGGGGAACCTTCCATGGCCTGGGCGGCCCTGCCCAGGTAGTCTCGGGCCGTCTGCCTGCTCTCCTCCGCCAGTTCCGGGTGGCCCTGCAGGTAATCGAGCACATCCTTGGGGCTGTCCGATTCGATGACGGCCCTGAAGTCCTTGTCCCGCTTGAGCCCCAGGAGGACGGGGAGGGTGTAGATGCCGTCACGGATGTCTTCCAGCTTGGGCTTGCCGGTGTCCTTGTCCAGGTCGAAGTCGTTGATATCGTCAATGATCTGGAAGGCCATGCCCAGGTTCCCGCCGAAGGTCCGGGCGGTCTCCTCCATAGCCTGGCCTGGCCGGAGGCAGGCCAGGCGGATGCCGGTCAGGCAGGCCAGGCGGAAGAGGGCCGCGGTCTTGCCGGAGATGGTCTTGTCGTAGTAGTCCACGGTGATGTCGGTGTGGTGGCGTCCGGACTCCTGGTAGAGCTCGCCGCCCACGATTTCGCAGACGGTTCCGGCCTGCTCGCGGATGAAGTCGGTGTTCGGGGCGATCTCCGCCATGATCTCCATGTACCGGGAGAGGATCAGGTCGCCCAGATAGATGGCCGCCTTGTTGCCCCGAATGGTATGGACCGTAGGCTGTTTGCGCCGGATGGGGGCATCGTCCAGCACATCGTCATGGACCAGGGTGGCCAGGTGGAGCATTTCGATGGCGGCGGCCCCGGTGATGACCCGTTCGTCCACGGGTTCCCGGGTGGGCCTGCAGGCCCTGGCGAAGAGGATGACCATGGCGGCCCGGATCATCTTGCCATGGTTGTCCAGCAGCCTTCGGTAGTCGTCCCGATAGGGCTCGACGTGCGTCTGCTCCTCATGAAGACGGGCCACAACCCGCTTCATGTCCTCACGCAATAGGAGCTCTTGCCCTTCTGCCATGGAGAACCGCTCCCTCATACTCATCGATGAATGCACCGTGCTCAATATATCAAGCCATTCCGTCATAACCAGCATGATTTGCAGGCCGAATCTACCTGATGGCCCCGAATGTGGGGAAAATAACATCCTTGTGGCCGAAGCGGGAGGTATGCCTCCTGTGGCTATGGGCTCACGAACAAGTGAAGTAGTCTGGATGGTATGAGTCAGCACAACCACTCCGCCCGGGTCTCCCGTGTGGAATCCGGGGAGGACGATGGCCGTCCCCTGTCGGTATCCGCCCGGCTGGGGCGTCTGCAGTTCCACCACTCCGGCAAGTTCAGGCTCCTGCAACTGGCCGATGTTCAGGAGGGGCCCAAGGTCTCCCAGGATACGGTCAGGCTGATCGCCGCCGCCTGCGATGCCGCCCGGCCCGACCTGGTCATCTTCACCGGCAACCAGGTGGCCGGGTATGACACGGCCTACGAACGGACCTTCCGGAAGCGGCGCTGGAGCACCCCGCTGGATGGGGTCTACTCGGCCGGTCTGAGCATGGGGGGAGCGCTCGGTCTGGGCGGCGCCTCCCTGGGCAGGCCCAACGGTGCGGGCACGGGTGTCGGGTCAGCCGCCCCGTACGGCGCGGCATCCCGGGGTGCCGGGGCGAACGGTGACGACAGGGATGCCGAACAGGTCCGCCATCGGGAGCTCAAGCACACTGAAGACCTGGTCCGCAGGACCGCCGAACTGATCACCGGCCCCCTGGTGGAGCGGGGGATTCCCTTTGCCGTGACCTACGGAAATCATGATTTTCAGTGCGGGCTGGATACCGACCAGATGGATGCCATCTACCGTGAGTTCCCCGGCTGTCTGAATCCGGAAGCCACCGCGGCCCGGCCCGACCGCCCCTACGCCCTGCGCGGTTCCGTCCTTCCTGATCAGGAGGCCTTCGTCTGCCAGCCGGGCACCTTCGCCCTGCCCGTGGCCGACATGGAGGGGAAGGGCAGCGTCATGGGGCTGGTTCTGCTTGATTCCGGCGACTACGCCCAGTCCGGCGGGTACGGGTCTCCCTCCCGTCAGGCCCTGGAATTCCTGGGATCCGTCCCCCGTCTGGTGGGCAACCGGTCCATGGTCTTCCAGCATATGCCCCTGCCCCAGTTCTATGATCTGCTCAAGCCGGTCTCATCCACCACGGCCTACGCCGTCCAGGGGTACCGGCGTTTCGACTCCCAGTGCTACATCCTTGATGAGTCGCGCACCTATGCCGGTTCCTACCTGGGGGAGGGGGTGTCCTGCCCCGATGAGGACAGCGGCGAGTTCGACATCCTGACCAGGGACCGCGGCTTCTTCGCCCTCTTCGCCGGCCACGACCACCGCAACGGGTTCGTGGGGCAGACCGGGGGGATTGTTCTGGGGGCCACGCCGACCTGCGGATTCGGGGCCTACGGCCCGGTGCCGCGCAAGCGGGCGGCCAGGCTCTTCGAGTTCGACATTCGCCACCCCCATCATCCGCGCACCCAGCTCCTGGAGTTCGGTGACCTGGTGGGCAGGCCCAGCTCCCATAAGGTCTATACCTTTGCCATGAGCCATGTGCCCACATCCACCGGAGACGCGGTCAACCTCCTGCGCAGGCCCGGCTTCCTGGCCGGTGGGCTGACGGCCCTGGCAGGACTGGTGGCCTCCTGGGGGTCATCAAGGCACAAGTAACGGTGCCCGGGCCGGTGGGTCGGTAGGCCAATGAGCCGGCGGATGGGCGGTCGGCCGCTGATGGGTCCGGGAGCCTCGCCTTGATGCCGTCAGGCCCGGTGGCCGGGACCGGAGGATGCCCGTTGCAGGGCCTCGGTCAGGTACTTGCCGGCGGCCATGACCAGCGGCGCATAGTGGCGCCCCGGGGTGGTGGACATCCGGTTGACGGGTCCCGAGATGGAGATGGCGGCCATGACCTGCCCGGACCCGTTGCGGATCGGGGCGGAGATGGAGCAGACGCCCTCCTCGCGCTCGTTGATGGACTCGGCCCAGCCGCGCTTGCGGACGGCTGCCAGCTTGGCCGCATTGAACTTGGCGTGGCGCAGGCCCTGGTGGAGGCGCTCGGAGTCCTCCCAGGCCAGAAGGATCTGTGCGGCGGATCCCGCCTCCATGGAGAGGAGGGCGCCGACCGGGATGGAGTCGCGCAGGCCCGAGGCCCGTTCCACGGCGGCGATGCAGACGCGCATGTCGCCCTGGCGACGGAAGATCTGGGCCGATTCACCGGAGCGGTCGAGCAGGGTCCGCAGGATGGGCCCGGCGGCCGTCAGGAGACGGTCCTCACCGGCGGCGGCTGCCAGCTCGGCGAAGCGGGAACCCAGGATGAACCGGCCGTGGGCGTCACGCAGCACGAAACGGTGGCGTTCCAAGGCGATGGCCAGGCGGTGGGCCGTGGGGCGTGCCAGGCCGGTGGTGTTGACCAGCTGGCCCAGGGTCATGGGCCCTGATTCCAGGGTGTCAAGAATCTTGACTGTCTTGTCCAGAACGCCGACGCCCGAATGGATCTCACCATCATGGGACTCCTGCGAACCCATGGTCTGATGATTGAGATCGGGTGTCGTTTCCTGGGGCCAATCCTGTACCCCTCTTACGTTCTTGGCTGGTTCGGTCATGGTTGCATTATGGCATCTCAGTATGTGAAATGCAAAAGTTCATAAGGGCAGCGGAGTTTCATACTCGGGGTAGACGCCGGATGGGGACCTGTTCAGGGCTTGGATCCGGCTTATGGGCATTGGTCCGAGGAGGCGTTATGGGACAGACACTGGCGGAAAAGGTCTGGGCCGATCATTTGGTCAGCAAGGGACAGGGGAGTGAACCCGACCTGATCTACATCGACCTGCAGCTCATGCACGAGGTGACCAGCCCCCAGGCCTTCGAGGGGCTGCGTCTGGCCGGCCGTGGAATCCGTCACGTCGACCAGGTCATCGCCACCGAGGACCACAACACCCCCACCGTCGACATCGACCGGCCCATCGCCGACAAGATCTCGGCCCTCCAGATTTCGACCCTGGAGAAGAACTGCAAGGAGTTCGGGGTCCGCCTCCACCCCTTGGGCGACGCGGACCAGGGCATCGTCCACGCCTTCGCTCCCATGCTGGGCCTGACCCAGCCTGGCATGACCATCGTCTGCGGGGATTCCCACACCTCCACCCACGGTGCCTTCGGGGCGCTCGCCTTCGGTATCGGCACCTCCGAGGTGGAGCATGTCCTGGCCACCCAGACCTTGAGCCTCAAGCCCTTCAAGACCATGGCCGTCAATGTGGAGGGGAAGCTCCCCGAGGGGGTCAGCGCCAAGGACATCATCCTGGCCATCATCGCCAAGATCGGCACGGGCGGCGGCCAGGGGCACGTACTGGAATACCGGGGCCGGGCCATCCGCGACCTCTCCATGGACGCCCGTATGACCATCTGCAACATGTCCATCGAGGCCGGGGCCAGGGCCGGCATGATCGCCCCCGATCAGACCACCTTCGACTATCTCAGGGGACGCCCCCACGCACCCGAGGGTGAGATGTGGGAGAAGGCCATGGAGTATTGGAAGACCCTGAAGACCGATGACGATGCGGTCTTCGACAAGGAGGTCAATCTGAACGCGGCCGATCTCTCGCCCTACGTGACCTGGGGGACCAACCCAGGTCAGGGTCTGCCCATCAACTCCCAGGTGCCCGTGCCCGAGGACATATCGGACGCGGCCAAGCGCCAGGCCACCCAGGAGGCCATCGACTACATGGGCCTCAGGCCCGGCATGTCCATCAAGGACATCGCCGTCGACACGGTCTTCATCGGGTCATGCACCAACGGGCGCATCGAGGACCTGCGGGCTGCGGCCTCCATCATGAAGGGGAACCACAAGGCCAAGAACCTCCACCGGGTGCTGGTGGTGCCGGCCTCATCCAGGGTGCGGCTCCAGGCCGAGGCCGAGGGGCTCGACAAGATCTTCAAGGACTTCGGGGCCGAGTGGCGCAACGCCGGCTGCTCCATGTGCCTGGGCATGAACCCCGACCAGCTCACCCCGGGCGAGCGGTCCATATCGACCTCCAACAGGAACTTCCAGGGGCGCCAGGGCAAGGGAGGGCGCACCCACCTGGCCTCACCCCAGGTGGCAGCGGCAACGGCCATCAAGGGCACCATCTCAAGTCCGGCCGACCTCTAGGCCCAGGGCTCCGGCAGTCAGGTATTTCGAGGCAGGAAATTCGAGGTAATCATGGAAAAACTCACCGTCATCACGGGGGTCGGGGTGCCCCTTCGTCGCTCCAATGTGGACACGGACCAGATCATCCCGGCCGTCTTCCTGAAGCGCGTCAAGAAGACCGGTTTCGAGGATGCCCTCTTCTACGCCTGGCGTAGGGATCCGAACTTCCTCCTCAACCGGCCCGAGTACGCCAAGGGGCAGATCCTGGTGACCGGGCCCGACTTCGGCATCGGGTCGTCTCGCGAACACGCGGTCTGGGCCCTGCGCGACTACGGGTTCAGGGTGGTCATCGCCCCCCGCTTCGCCGACATCTTCTACGGGAACACCGCCAAGAACGGTGTCCTGGCCGCCATCATGCCCCAGGAGTCGGTCGAACTGCTCTGGAAGCTCCTGGAGCAGGAGCCCGGCATGGAGATGACCGTCGACCTGGATTCACGGACGGTCACCTGCGCCGACGTGGTCCTGCCCTTCCAGGTGGACGACTACGTGCGCTGGCGCCTGATGAACGGGTACGACGACATCGACCTGACCCTCCACCACGAGGATGACATCGTGGCCTATGAGAAGATGCGGGCCGAGCGCTTCCCCTTCAAGCCCACCACCCTGCCTGCCAAGCACCTGCCCGAGCAGCCCATCGCATCCGCCAGGGAGCAGGACGTCGACTGGGACGGTCCCCTGGCCAAGAAGGGCATCATCTGATTCCGGACCCTCC
>NZ_CALYOY010000026.1 GCF_945269915.1 uncultured Bifidobacterium sp.
GGATCGGAGGTCTGGTCTTGCGACTGGGCGTCCTGGGAGGTGGCTGGATCGGAGGTCTGGGCCGATTGGTCCTGGCCGCCAGCCTGACCATCGGCGTTGGTCGTAAGGGGTCTCCCCTCCCTGAGGATTTTCCAGACCGTTTTGGCCTCGTCCGTCCATACCACACGGTTTATATCCTGGGACCAGGGCTCCACGGGCAGGGTCCGGGCATAGATGTTGGAAGGCTTCAGGTCCTTCAGGGAGTCCCCCAGGCCCAGCAGGGTCTGGAAATCACCCAGGCCCTTGCTGATCTGCAGGGAGGAAAGGGATGTGGTGACCAGACGGTAGGCTTTGGGCAGGTCGGAGAAGATGTCGACCTTGTGCGCCTCTGTGGCCAGGGTCTTGATCAGGTACTGCTGCCGGGTGGTTCTCATGATGTCCGAACCGTCGCTGCCCGTGCCATGGCGCATTCTGGCGTATTCGGTGGCTTCGGTTCCATCCATGTGATGCAGGCCCCGCTGCAGGTCCAGTCCTGTGGTCTCGTCGACGGTGTCGACGGGGATGCACACATCGACCCCGCCCAGGGTGTCGATGATGGACTTGAACCCGTTGAAGTCTGCGACGACGAATTGTTGGATATCCAACCCGGTCAGGGACTGGACCGCCGTCAGGGTGCAGTTCGCGGCGGACTCAACATCGCCGCCCTGGGAATACCCCTCGGCGAAGATGGAATTGAACATGACCTTGGAACGGGCGGGTATGGTCGTTCCTTTGCTGGTGGTGCAGCTGGGGGCATCCACGATGGAGTCCCTGGGGATGGAGACCACATTGGCATAGGACCTGTCGGCCGAAATCTGCATGACCAGAGCCGTATCGGACTGGTGGTTGCCCTCCAGATCCTCACCGGCACCACCGATGGCTGAATTGCCCTCGCCGTCCCGGCTATCCTGGCCCAGGACCAGGATGTTCAGGGTCTTTCCCTTGTAGATGTCTTCGGGAGCCTTGTGCTTCTTGTCCGAAATCACCGACGGAACCACGGTGATCCTGCCGTTCAGGTCGATCCAGAAGGCGGCAACGGTCGAGGCCAGGAAGCAGACGATGAATGCCAGCACCATGCAGACGACGGCGCGCACCCGGTTGCTGGTGCGGTACCCCAGACTGTGCCGGGGCTTGCTGCCTGAACCCGCCTTGATGTTGGGCATATGTGCCTGGTTGTTGTTGGTCGTCAATGATGTGCCTTCCTCATTGGCCAATCTTTCGCATGCCCTGCGGTGGAGTCCCGCCTGCCTGGTCATGCCTGTCCGAACTGTTCAAATTGTAGACCGAGCCCTTCCGTGGGTGGCCGTCTCCGGCGCATACCCTCCATTTCCTCACCTATGGCTCTGATTGTGCCGGGATGGATAAAGGGCCCATACCGTCCGGTGCGAATCACCTGGAAAGAATAAGGAGATTTATCACTCTTCCAGATTCCGCAATAGGGGTGAATGTGAGATAAACCAATTGAAGAAAACCACTGTTTCACTTGTGCCGCCCCCGACTTTCAGGTGCTGGCAGTATAAGGAATTATCACTGGGGAAGAGCATCAAACCCCTTGTCCGGGTTGACAAACGTCCATTAGAGCGTATCTAATTGAAGTGTGTAGTAACACACTAGGGACTGGGGGGTCGCTATGGGTGGTTTTATAGACACTCAATATAACGGAAAACTGGAACAGCGTCTGCAACCGCTGATTGAATGGATGGAGTCCAACAACGCCTTATCGTGGCGGAATGATGCGCTTTGCGCCCAGACAGACCCTGAAGCCTTCTTCCCGGGCAAGGGGGGATCCACCCAGGAGGCCAAGAAGGTTTGTGCTGATTGTACAGTTCGTAAGCAATGCCTGGAATGGGCTGTTGAGCATGACGAACGCTTCGGAATCTGGGGAGGGATGAGCGAACGGGAACGCCGTCGCTACAAAAAGCGTATGCGCCAACAGTGAAACGGCAGAATCGCCGGATTTCCATGCCGAAGATAATGTGTGCCGGGTCTTGCGTACACTGGACCCTATGAGTTCTGTCGCGCCGCAAGCATTGGATGTCAAGCAGGTTCTCGCAGCTGTCATAGATGGCCGACCGGCCGACACCACCCAAGAGGTGGATTCCTCGGTTGCGGCCCTGGTGACGGTCGAACAGGACCTTACCTACCTGCCGGATACCCTCGAGGCCCTGGTTGCACAGACCGTGCTGCCGGGGGTGATTGTCATCGCGGACTGCTCCGGTGCCACCGTTGAGCCCCTGTATTCCGAATTTCAGGTCCTCAGACCAAGGCTGTCCAGCCGGCAGGTCGTTGGCTCGCGGGACCCCTGCACGGTGGAGGTCCAGGTGGTCCGGGCCAAGGGGGCCTCGTCCTTCGGGGATGCCATAGGCAAGGCCCTGGGGTATGCCCGTCTGCCTGAGATGACCCGGGGGCTATGGCTCCTGCATGACGACGCCCGTCCGATGGATCCGACCTGCCTGGAGACCCTGATTGATTCCTGGCGCAGGTCTCCCACGGCTTCGATTCTCGGCGCCAAGCAATTCGACTGGATGGGTGAGGGGCTCCGTGATGTGGGCCGGTATGCCTACAGGCATTCCACGGTCGGTCTGGTGGTCGACCAGGAGCCCGATCAGGAGCAGTACGACTCTCGTCAGGATGTCTTTTCGGTCAGTCTGGCGGGAGCCCTGGTGCCCCTGGAAACGCTGAAGAACCTGAGGGGACTGGAACGTTGGGCGGGCACCTTCGGTCAATCCGACGACCTCTGCAGGCGGATCTGTCTGTCGGGTGGAAGGGTCGTCGTGGTCCCCGGGGCCAGGGTAGCCCACGCCCAGGCGCGATTCCGCGGTCTGCGTGACCGTGGTGGTCACCCGGTCGATCCGGAACGACCGGCGGATGCCTCCATGGCTTGGATCGATGCCGCCGAACGGTACCTGTTGACGGACTTCCCATGGATCTGGTGGCTGCCGGTCTGGATATGGAGGCTCCTGGTGTCCGTCTGGTATGCGATTGCCAGCCTGGCCGACAAGCGGCCCTACACGGCCCTCTGCCACCTGTGCGCTCCGTGGAGGCTGCTGGGGCACCTGCGCTCCAGCATCATGATGCGTCGCAGACTCGCCTCAGTCAGTGTGACGGCCCTGAACCGCCTTGACGTGCTCCAGGCCAACCGGCAGCAGGTGCGGCAGTGGCATCAGAGGCAGCAGGCCTTCCGTGACCAACAGGGTCACCCCCTGCTCAGCCACCTGGCCCTGGCCCATCTGAAAAGGCAGCGTATCAGGCGTCTGATCTGGGCTCTGGGCATGACGGCCCTGGTCCTGGTCGTCCTCCTGGCCACCAACTGGTCCGTATGCCGGGACGTCTTCTCCGGTGGAACCATATACTCACGCACCATGCTCTCCTCGGGGGCCGATTGGAGTCAGCTCTTCTCGGCCGCCACCACATCCTGGACCTGGGGTGGGGGGGTCGGCATGCCGGCGGCCGCCACCCCCTTCCTTCTGGTGTTGATGGTCTTCAGCCTGCTGACGGGCGGGCATGTGGCCTGGGCCATGGTGCTGATGCTTCTGGTGGAGGTCCCCCTCTCGGCCCTGTCCTTCTGGGCCCTTGCGGGTATCTTCACCCGGTCCAACCCGGTGCGGGTGGCCGCGGGTCTGCTCTGGTCCTGTCTGGCCTTCGCCCTGGGTGTCGTGGAATCGGTCAACCTGCCCATCCTGACCGTTCTGGCCTTCATGCCCGCCGCCTTCGCCTTCGTCTTCAAGGCCGTGGGTCTCTATCAGACCGAGGCGCCGTCAAGTCCCCATGCCTCCGTGCAGAACGCGGCTCTGGCCGCAATCTGCTTCGTGCCGGTCACCCTGGCCGAGCCCCAGTTGCTCCTGGCCCTGATTCCGGTCTTCATCATCGTCTTCTGCATGGTTCCGACCCACAAGGCCATGTTGATGCTGATCCCGATCCCCTCGGCCCTGGCCTTGGCCCCGACCCTGGTCAACCTGGTCCGTCATTTCCGGGATGGACTGTGGCGTCAGCTCTTCAGCGACGTGACCATCCCCTCCTCCCTGGCACAAGGCCAACCAAGGGCGGACAGCCTGAGCGATATGGTGGTTCAGATACTTGGGCTGGATGTATCACAGGGGTGGATGGGCTGGTTCCGCAGCGGCGACTGGCGTGGCATGATCCTCCTGGGCACCCTTCTGGTCCTGGTCATCCTGGCCTTTGTGGCCCTCTTCCTGCCCGCGGTCATGCGCACCTCCAGGATGATGTGGGCCATGGCCCTGATCGGTGTGCTCCTGGCCATGGGGTCATCGGCCATCACCGTCGGACTGGACCAGAGCGGTCCGGTGGCCGGTTCGCCCCTGCCTGGACTTCTGCTGGTCCTTCTCTCCCTGATGGCTTGTATCTGCCAGGTCGCTGGTGGGGCGGTCAAGCCCTTCCGACCGCTTGTTTCCCGTGACAACAAGAACCCCGGAGCTTCCGAGAAGCACCTGGTGGAGTCGAATGCCAAGGCCATTGAGGTGGGGACCGATGGGAATGCCGGCGTTGTTCCGATCCTGGTCCGGGTGGGGCGTGGTCTGCTCACCCTGGTCCTGGTGGCCGTCCTGGCTGTTCTGGCCATGGAAAGCCTCTCTGGCGGGCGTCAATCGGCCATGCGCGCGGATAGGGACGGTCTGCCCATGGTTGCCGTGGATTACCTCTCCAAGTCTGAGGACCATAGGGTTCTGGTCCTGTCCGCTTCCGGGCAGAGCCAGGTCATGTATGGATCCATGCGTACCTCCCGTGGCGATCTGATCGACGTCTCGCCGGCGGCCAGGGCTCAGGCCGTTGGGGGCGGGCTTGATCCGGCGGCCGAGAGCCTCTCCTCCTCGAGTGCCTCCCTGATGGCCAGTTCCGATTCTTCAGCCATTCAGGCCATCAGCCGGTTGGGGTACGGGGGCATATACGTTCCCGGCGATTCCAGCGAATCGATCGGAGGGGCCGCCACCCCCAACGAGGACCTGGTATCCAATATCACGGCCAGCGACGGTACCCAACAGGTGGTGAGCAATGACCAGGGCACCTACTTCAGGTTGACCCTTGACCCCTCGGACAGGCATGGCATCGACATCTCCCCTTACCGGGCCGTGTCGGATTCGCCCTGGCGAAGGGCATGGCTCTGGGTGCTGGGTCTGGCCCTGGCGGGGTACTGCCTGGTGGCTCTGCCGCATCGTCGTAGTTCAGGACAGGAGCAGTGATGAGCAAGGAAACCAAGGATTCATCGGGTCGCGTCAGTCTGTGGAGACTTTCGCTGGGTGGGTTCTCCATCCTCATCGTCGTCGCCCTGGTGGCTTGCCTCGTCTTCTTCCGGCTTCCCCCCTTCATGATCGACAGGGTGCAGGCATCGTCCACCCAGACCCACAAGGTGAGCCAGCGGATCATCACCTCATACTGCCCGGCCCGGATGAGTCTGGACGAGGCCGACAAGGTCGGTGATGAAGAGCTCCGTGCCTCCGAGGGCGATCTGTCCGCCTCGGCCATGATGGGATCCTTCGGTTCGGTCCTGACATCGCGGATTTCCCCGGTCGGGGAGGGGGAGACCAAGACCCTGTCCGATCCCGATCCCCTGGACGGGGAGAAGGCCATGGTCGGCTCCCGCGGTGTGGAATCGGAGGCCCTGGCCTTCAGGTCCAACCTCTATAAGGTGGAGCCGGGGGCGGGGAGCACCGCTTCGATGGTGTCCTGGGCCACACAGGGCGACTTCAAGGGAGTACAGGGTCTGCGTTGCCCGGATGCCGGCATGCAGGCCTCCTTCCTCCTGCCCTCCACCAAGCAGGGGTGGACCCAGCGGCTGGTTGCCTACAACCCTTCCTCGAAGGCCACCAAGATCACCATCACCATCCATGGATCGGATTCTGGTTCCAGGATGACCCTGGCGAACGGCAACATGATGACGGTTGCCCCCGGCTCCCATGCCTCCTTCGACCTATCGGCAGCGGCACCCGACCAGGATGGCATCTACGTCACCGCAACGAGTTCCCAGGCCCCGGTGGCCATGATGACCACCATCAGTGCCATGTCCGGACTGGAACCACGCGGGGCCGATTACGCCACCGCCTTGGATCCGGCCGGCAGGGACCTGATCATTCCAGGGGTTCATGAGGATGACGGGATTCTTCTCCTGGCCAGATCGGAGAAGGCTGCATCCATGAAACTGACATGGTTGGGCGATCAGGGTGATCAGGAGGCGGACGGCCGCGAACTCAAGGCGGGGCGCACCTCAGCCATCGATCTGGGCAGGGTGCCCTCCGGGAAGACGGCCCTGCGCATCACCGCAGACCAGCCCATCAATGCCGTAGTCAAAATTCAGAATGACTCGGACAAGGACCAGTCGGACTTCGCCATCCTCAACCCCGGCACCGCAGCCGTATCGAGCGCCCTGACCGTGCCCGAAAACGCCAAGGGTCAGCTCAGCCTGGTCAATGGCTCCCGGTCCAAGGCTGCGGTCTCCCTGACGGGGTTTGACAAGTCCGGCAAGAAGACCGGGCAGAAGGATGTCGATCTGGACCCATCCAGGGCAGTGGACCTTGCCGTGGATGATCTGGGTTCGGGCACGGCAGCCGTCCGGATGGACAAGGGCGATCAGGTGGTCTGGAATGGACGCATCGAGGTGGACAAGGTCAAGGATACGGAACTGGCCGGTCTGGCATCCCTGATGCCATCAGCCCTTCTGCCCCGTACCACCATCATCCATGCCGGACAGGACCCGGCCATACTTCCCTGAACTCACTGACCCCACATGGGGTCGATCTGTTCGGGGGAGCGTCCGTAGAGCTCCGCCAGCCGAAGGACCAGCTCGTCCCTGATGACCAGTTCCAGGTCCATTCCGTCCCTGGCCTTGTGCTGGATGGGCATACGGTATAGGACGATTCTTGGAGGCAGGCCCCTGCCAGCGGGGAAAGACCGGGAATAGAGGCCGGAGGTCCCATCCCATGGTGTCGGGTCCGAGGGGGGAACATCCTCCACTGCGAACTGGACGGGTTTGACCAGGTCGGGCCAGCCCACGTTCAGTCTGCGAATCTGGGCGGCCACCAGATCGTCGAAGACCCCGCACCTGGTGCGGTATCCGGGTAGGCGGGTGCCGAAGGTCGGTCTGCGGATGCCTCGTCCGTGGCTGTTGCGGTAGACGGCCCGACGCCAGGGCGGCAGCTCATGTGTCATGGTACCTACCATAGCCGTCGGCCGGGCGGGGCGGTCTCAGGGTGTTCGGTACCATTGTCTGGATTGATCGTGATGCAAGGAGGATCCATGGCAGCAGGCGATGGCGATATCAAGGTGCCCCGGTGGCGTGATCTGGACCTGGATTCGGTCTGTGGCAAGGCGGATGTGCTGGCCTTTGACCTGGATAACACCCTGGCCCTGTCCAAGACCAGGATGGATGAGATCATGGCCCGTCATTTTGCCGCATTGACACGTCTGCGTCCGGTGGCCATCATCTCCGGCGGTCGTTTCCGCCAGTTCCGGGATCAGATCCTGGATGCTCTGCCCCCGGATACCGACAGGGCGCGCCTTCACCTGATGCCCACCAGCGGCACGCGGTACTACCGGTGGCAGGATGGCGACTGGGACCAGGTCTATGCCCATGACCTGAGTCAGGCGGACCGTCAGGCCGCCATCGC
Organism: uncultured Bifidobacterium sp.; assembly: GCF_945269915.1. Lineage (GTDB taxonomy): Bacteria > Actinomycetota > Actinomycetes > Actinomycetales > Bifidobacteriaceae > Bombiscardovia > Bombiscardovia indica. The sequence continues at coordinate 7,635 of NZ_CALYOY010000026.1, forward strand.
CTCCTTGGAGAAGCGTGCCCGGGAGCTGGGCGACTGGGAGGAAGACACCTGGGGTCCACGGATCGAGGACCGGGGGAGTCAGATCACCTTCTCCGCCCTGGGCCAGGAGGCCCCGGTCCAGGCCAAGGAGGCCTGGGATCCGGACAACAGCCGCAAGGACCGTCTGGCGGCGGCCGTGGCGTCCGACCTGCCTCACCTCCAGGTCCGTTCCGGCGGGTCCACCAGTGTCGACATCTCGGCCAAGGGGATCGACAAGGCCTATGCGGTCTCCACTCTGGCCCAGATCCTTGGGGTCGGTGTGGACGGGATCCTCTTCGTTGGTGACCGCATGGATCCCGATGGGAACGACTATCCCACGGCGCTTGCCGGTGCCATGGCCGTGAGCGTGGCCAATCCGGCCGACACCCTGGACCTGATCCAGGCCATGGAGTCCCGCCTGGCACGTTGACGCACACCCTCGTTTCCCGGGATTTCCAGCGGATTGAAGGTGCTTGTCTTGATGCATGGGATTTCCTCGTTCCGTGATGCAGGGCGCCGCCTGCGGCCTGCGGATGGTCCGGGAGGTTGAGGGTCTCATCCTGCCCAGGGGATGTGCCGGCTGCGACCTGCCCGATACCCTGCTCTGCCCTGATTGCGCCCGGCTGCTGACCTTGCCGGTCTTTTCCGATGCCCCCGCCTTTGCCTTGGGCAGGGCTCTCGCCTGTGGCCCATATCTTGGACCGGTCAGGCGGACCCTCCTGGCCTGGAAGGACCACGATGATCGCGCCCTGGACCGCCCGCTGGGGTGTGCCCTTTCCATCCTGACTGCGCGTCTCCTGGCAGGCGGTCAGCTCCTGTCCCACCTGCCAGGGGTGGCGAATGCCCCCATCCTGGTCGTCCCGGCCCCCTCATCGCCCCGGTCCCTGCGTAGGCGTGGGCGTGCCCATCTGGATCCTGTGGCCGCTGCGGTGGCTGGGACCTTGACGAATCTGGGTCTGTCGGCGGTGGTCTCCCACAGTCTGGTCATGCGGGGCATCCGCGGGAAGTCGGTCGCGGCCGGTGGCCGTTCCGACCGTGCCAGCAGGGTCTCGGGCAGCATAGCGGTCAGGGAGACCGCCTCCTTGGCCGGGTACCCGATTCTGGTCGTCGATGACATCATCACGACTGGTTCGACAATCAGACAGTGCGCCCGCGCCCTGACCCGGGCCGGAGGGTTCCCCCTGACCGCCCTGGCCCTGGCTGCCGCGCCCCAGGCCGATTCGGTGACTTAGCGGGCGTAGGCCACGGCCATCTCGTCCCATCGGGTGGTGGGCCTGGGGGAGAGGATGTGCCGGTTCATAGACCAGGTGGCACCGCTGTCGTCATCATGGCGTCCCCGTCCGCGAACGCCCCCGTATCCGACCCCCACCCGGAAGGGGCCGAAGCGTTGCGATGCGGCTTCCAGGACCTCGCCCAGCTGGTGGGTGTCTCGGGCTGCGCCCAGTCCGTCCAGCGTGTGGAAGTCCTTGGCATCGCTCAGCTCCAGGAGGACCACACCGGCCCGGACGTACCGGGCATGGGGGTCCACCCGCCCCTGGAGCGCCTGGCTCGCCGTCCGGGCGATGACCAGGGGATCATCGCTGGGATCCTCCAGGGTCACCATCCTGCTGGTAGCGGTGAACTGCTGGGGGGCATAGGGGCTGGTGGAGCAGAAGACCTTGATCTTGGCACAGAGGCTGTGCTGACGGTGGAGCCTGTGGCAGGCCTTCTGGGCGTATATGCTCAGGGCCTGGGCCAGGGAGGCATACCCCTCCACCGGGTGGGAGAACATCCGTGAACACAGGATCTGCCCGGTTCGCACCCCCTGGTCGGCGTCGGCCCCTGCCTCGATGCAGGCAATCCCGCGCAGCTCCAGGACCGTGCGTTGGACCAGGACGGAGAAGCGTCGCCTGATCAGGACAGGATCGGCATTGCGCAGGTCCAGGGCGGTGACGATACCCATGCCCAGCAACTTCCTGGTCAACCTGCGGCCCACCCCCCAGACATGGTCGATGGGAACGGATGCCAGGGCGCGGTCCCCGTACTCGGCCTCCACCTGGTCCCAAAGCGTGATTCCATCGCCGCCGGGATGGTCCTTGGCCCAATGGTTGGCCACCTTGGCCAGGGTCTTGGTGGGGGCCACCCCCACGCTGACGGGGATGCCGGTCGACCGCAGGACCGTGTCGCGCAGGTCCCTGCAGATCCGACCGGTCTTCTGATCGTCCCAGATGCTGGTCATGAAACACTCATCGATGGAGTAGATCTCCTGATCGGGCAGGAACTGCGCCATGACCGCCATCATGCGTCGGGAGAGGCTGGCATAGAGCTCATAGTTGGAACTCCGGGCGACCACCCCGTCGTGGATGGCCCGGTCCCGGATCTTGAACCAGGGGGTCCCATTGGCGATGCCGAGTTCTTTGGCCTCCCGGTTCCTGGCCACCACACAGCCGTCGTTGTTGGAAAGGACCACCACCGGTCTCCCCTCCAGGGAAGGGTCGAAGACCTTCTCGCAGGAGGCATAGAAGGAATTGGCATCCGCCAGGACCATCCGGGGGGCCAGGGCGGTTCCGTCCCCCGGACCCATCGGGGTGTGGCCGCCCTCCTGCTCAGGCATGGTGTCCCCATTCCGCGGTGGGGTAGACGGGCTGGAAGTGGTGTGCCTTCCTCCCGGCTCCGCCCTGTCGTGCGGTGGTGGTTCCGTCTCCCCGCCTGGCGGCTGACCCCTGCCTGCCCGGATAGGTGACCTGGGGGAGGGGACGGGATCCGAAACCGCCCGGGGTGTCGACGCGCTGCCAGTGGTAGTTGCCTGTGACCACCCCCCAGATGACCAGGTCCTCGCCGTCCTGGGGGATGAAATCGGGATAGGAGGGGTTCTCGGCATGGAGAATGGTATGTCCGTCCTTCCGGACCAGGCGCTTGACCAGCATCTCGTCATCAAGGATGGCGATGACGACGTCGTCTTGTCTGGGTTCCAGGGACCGGTCCACCACCAGAAGGTCCCCGTCGAAGATGCCGGCCCCGGTCATGGACTCGCCGGCCACGTGGATGATGAAGGTGGAGCTGGGGTGGATGATGACGTTCTGGTCGAAGCTGAAATCCCCGTTGAAGTAATCCTGGGCCACCGAGGGGAAGCCGGCTTGGACGGCCTCCAAGGCCAATGGAACGGGGCTGGGGTTGCCGATGAAGGAGGCCAGGGCATCGACCCTGCAGGTCTTCACGCCTGGGGCATTCGGCAATGGCGACGGGCTGGATGACCTGGACATGAACTCACCTCGGACTCATATGCATTCGAACAAATGTTCGATTCCATTATGGGCCGAGGTGGGGGGTCGCGTCAATGCGGCGAGTCGGAGCGGGAGGGTTACTTCCTGCCGTCGGTCCTTCCGGCAGGGGCCTGGTCGTCCTCATCCTGCTCGATGTGGTATTTGGGCAGGACGATCTCGAAATCAGCCCCCCGGGGGTCATCCACCACTTGGACCTGGCCGCCGTGGAGCTGGGCCGCCCATCGGGCTATGGACAGGCCCAGCCCGGTCCCGCCGGACTCGGTTCCCGGACCGGGCTTGCCCTTGACGAACCTCCGGAAGATGTCGGTGCGGGCCTCGGGCGGTATCTGGGAACCGAAGTTGACCACGTTGGTGACAACGGTCCCGTTCTCCCGGTCCTCGTGGGCCTGGACCAGGACGGTGGTCTCGTCGGCCGAGTGTTTCAGGGCGTTTGATATGACGTTGGTGAAGAGCTGGCGTAGTCGGTCCTGGTCGCCCTCCATCGTGATCCCATCCTCCAGGTCCACCTGGATGTCGTGGGCGTGCCCGGCGTCGGCGATGGCCAGGGGTTCTATGGTTTCGTCGATGAAGTCGGCGAAGTCGAAGTTCTCGATCCGCAGACTGGCGGCACCGGCCTCCATCCGCGAAAGGTCCAGGAGGAAGGCGATCAGGTCCGAAAGGCGGTGGGTCTGGTCAAGGATTCCCTCCAGGTTGGCCGGCGTGGGCTCGGTCACCCCGTCCGCCATGTTCTCCACCATGGCCTGGAGGGCCGATACCGGGGTTCGCAGTTCGTGGCTGACGTTGGCCACCATGTCACGGCGCATCTGGTCGGCATGCTGGAGTTCCTCGGCCATCTCGTTGAAGGAGAGGGCCAGCAGGCCGACCTCGTCACGGCTGGAGGAGGCGGCATGGACCCGGACCGTATAGTCCCCGGCGGCCATCGCCTCGGCCGCATCCCGCATCTGTCTCAGCGGGGCCGTCAGCCCCCGGGAGAAGAAGTAGGTGATGCCCAGGGCCACAACAAGGGTCAGGGGCATGGCGAACCATCCGCTCCAACCCATCTTGAGCAGGAACCAGGCCATGACGAAGGCGATGGCGGTGGCGATGATGATCAGGACACTCAGTTCCACCTTCAGGGAGGCGAAGCTGCCGATGGGGCGCTCGCGGTCAACCCGTTCCCTCAGGGATGAATTGGTGTGTCGGGTTTTCCTGTCTGTCATGCCCTACTCCCTTACATGCGTGGACCCGGGCCATCCCGTCCGGGGACCCGGGTCCACAACTCTGCCACTGCCCTACAGCATATACCGCAACTAGTCCTTCTGCCCATCCTCCGGGGGCTCGAAGGCGTAGCCCACCCCGTGCACGGTCCGGATCATCTGGGAGCCCAGCTTGTGACGGAGGGCCTTGACGTGGGAGTCCACGGTTCTGGTACCCGAGGCGTCGACCCAGTCCCAGACCTCTTCCAGGAGCTTCTCCCTGGTCAGGACGGACTTGGGCTTGCGGGCCAGGGTGGCCAGGAGGTCGAACTCGGTAGGGGTCAGATGGACCTGTTCCCCCTGGAGGGTGACGATGCGCTGGGCCGGGTCGATGACCAGGGTCCCGAAGTCCAGGACCTTCTCGTTCTCGGAGTTCTTGGCGATGACCTTGGCCCGCTCCACCCGACGCAGGAGGGCCTTGCAGCGGGCGATCAGCTCGCGCATGGAGAAGGGCTTGGTCATGTAGTCGTCGGCCCCGGCACCCAGACCGGTCACCTTGTCGGCCTCGTCGTCCCGGGCCGTCAGGATCAGGACCGGGACCGGGCGCTCGGCCACGATCCGCTTGGTGGCTTCCAGACCATCCATGATCGGCAGCATGATGTCCATGATGACCAGGTCGGGCTTGAGCTGCGAAGCCGCCTGGACGGCACTGGCCCCATCCGAGGCTACACGGGCGGTCCATCCCTCGGCGGTGATGCGTTGGGCGATGGCGGTGGCCAGGGTCGGCTCGTCCTCGACCACCAGGATGGTGCTTGGTGTTGTGTAGCGGCTTGTGTTTCTGATCATGCCTACCTCTGTTTTCGGTCTGTGTACTTCACAAGGCGGATACCCGCACCTTGAGGCGGTTCCGGTTCCTCTTCAATCACGTCGTTTCTTATAAGGATAGTCGTCTGCCGGTTTCAGTTGAAGCCTTTACCTGGGCGAATACTGTGCAGGCCCCGCACGAACCGGCAGACCCTGCCCAGCCTCCTGGAACAGCCGATATACCGGGGCCTGCAAGTCCATGCCAAATGACAATATTACATGGTACTTTATAGACTCGTCTTGGAGGATACATGGGTTACAACGTCGGTGATATGGTCGTCTATCCGCGTCATGGAGCCGCCAGGGTCGATGCCATCACCGAACGGACGGTCAAAGGAATCACCCGGAAGTACCTCCAGCTCACCGTTCTCTCCTCGGATGGCCTGGTCATCAACGTTCCCATCGACAACGCCAAGAAAGTCGGCGTCAGGGACATCGTGGATGCCAAGGAGGTGGCCAAGGTCTTCGAGATTCTCCGCACCCCGGTGGTGGAGGAGAAGGAAATGAACTGGTCGCGTCGCTACAAGCTGAACGTCGAGAAGATCGCCACCGGTGAGGTCAACAAGATCGCCGAGGTGGTTCGCGACCTCTCCCAGCGTGACGTGGATGAGCACGGGCTCTCCGCGGGCGAGAAGCGGATGCTGATCAAGGCCAGGAAGATCCTCACCTCCGAGATCGCCCTTTCCGAGAAGTTGGATGAGGACGAGGCCCAGCGTCTCCTGGATGTCAACCTGGGCTACGCCGCGCCCCAGCCCGGAGATGAAAAGCACCACAGCAAGTCTCCCAAGGAGCCGGCCTCCCGTACCCTGGCCAGGGTGGCCGAAGAGGCCAGCAGGGCCAAGGGCAAGGGCAAGGCGAAGCGGTAGGTCCCCGGTTTGGCTGTGGCGGGGGAGGATTCGGATCCGATGAGCCGGGATCTATCGACCGGTTTGGGTTTCGACGCCCATAGATTCGCCGCACCGGACCGGCATCGCCCCCTCTGGTTGGCCTGCCTGCAATGGAATGACGGCACGCCGGGAATCGAGGGCGATTCCGATGGCGATGTCGCCGTGCATGCCCTGATTGATGCCCTCCTGTCGGCGGCACATCTGGGCGATATCGGTACCCTCTTCGGCCTGGGACCGCAATCGAAGGGCGCTGGCATGCATGGTGCGGAAATGTTGTGCTCCACGTCCGCATACCTTCATGAGCATGGTTGGTCCCTGATGAATGCCTCGGTGATGGTGGTGGCCCAGCGTCCCCATCTGTCTCCACGACGTGACCAGGCCCAGGCGGCCATGACGGAAGCCTTGGGCGCCCCGGTTTCCCTGACGGCCACCACGACCGACGGGCTGGGGTTCACAGGCCATGGAGAGGGGATCGCCGCCATGGCAACCACCCTGGTTTCGCGCCTGCCCAGGTCCTGAATCCGTCTGTTTGCCACATCCGGGAAGGTGGTGGTGACTGGGTGGCGTCCGGCGGGCCGGGTCTTTCCCTCAGCCCCTGATGGCCTCCCAACCCTTGCCCATGGCCCAGAAGAGGGTGGAGAGGGTCACGATGATGAAGCTGGGAGGGGCCGGAAACATGGCCGAGAGGACCAGTCCGCCCCAGATGGAGACCAGACAGATCAATCCTGATACCAGCATGGCCTTGAGGGGTGATGCCACGATGATGTTGGCCGTGGCCGCTGGGGTGATCACCAGGGCGAAGATCAGCAGGGTCCCCACGGCCGGAACGGCGATGGTGATGACCCCGGCCATGATGGCCATGAAGGTCAGGTTCATGATCCCTATTGGCACCCCCCTGGCCTGGGCCACCTGCTCATCCAGGGAGCTGAAGAGGAGGGGGCGGTAGATCACCGCCAGAACGGCCAGAAGGATCAGGTCGAAGATCAGGAAGCCGATGACCTGCCCCCTGGTGATGGTCAGGATGGATCCGAAGAGGATGGACTGCATCTGCTGGGAAGCCGAGCTGGACATCCTGGCGAAGAAGAGCCCCAGGCCCGTGGCGAAGGCCAGAACGGTGCCGGTGGCGATTTCCCGCTGGGAGGCCCTCTTGCCCAGGGCGCCGATGACCAGGGCCCCGCCCAGGGCGAAGAGGCCCAGTCCTGCGGAGACCGGGAGCCCCAGAAGGACGGCTCCGGTGGCCCCGGGCAGGCCTATGTGAGCCAGGGCATGGGCCGCGAAGGTCGAATGACGGGCGATGGTGAAGTAGCCCATGGCACCGGCGGCGATGGCTATGAAGAGCCCGGCCAGGATGGCGTTGACCATGAAGGGTGCCGTCAGGGTGTCCATCCAGTGCGGGTCGATGATGCTGGTCTTCATGAAATTCCTCTCCCTGCCCTAGTCCCGCTTGCCTGTTGACGCATCTTCGGGTGTCCGGTCGGCCGCCGGATGCCGGGGGTGGAGGTTGACCACCTCGCTGGCCTTGAACCGGTCGTGCGCCATGCCGGCCGGCTCGTCCATGTCCGGGGCCACGAACATGTCCCCCTGGGGGGTGGTGACCACCTCGACCCTGGTCCCGTACAGGTGGGTCAGTAGGTCTGAGTCCAGGACATCATCCATGCGGGCGTAGTGGGGGTGTCCGTCCAGAAGGTAGACCGCTCCGGTCAGGATGGGGAGGAGCATGTTCAGGTCATGCGCGACCACCTGGATGGTCATGCCCAGTTGGCGGTTGAGCCGGGCCAGGAGGTGGACCGTGGCCCGTTGGCTGGCCAGGTCAAGGTTGGCCAGGGGCTCATCCAGCATGAGGAGCTCGGGGTCGCAGACCAAAGCCTGGGCGATGGCCACCCGCTGTCGCAGTCCGCCGGACAGTTGGGAGAGGCGAACATGGGCCCTGTCCTCCACTCCGACGAAGCGCATGGCCTGGCGGGTGCGTTCCCTGTCCGATCGGCTGACCGGGTGGATGCCGAAACGGGTTCCGGTCAGCCCCAGGAGGACGGACTGCTCGGCCGTCAGGTTGGAGTCGATATCGGAGGTGTAGCTCTGGGGGACGTACCCGATGTGGTCATTGGCCTGGCCGGCCGGCCGCCCCAGGACCTCGAGCCGCCCCTTGGAGAGGGGGAGGAGACCCAGTTCGGTCTGCATCATCGTGGTTTTCCCGGTCCCGTTGGTTCCCACGATGGCGGTCACCGTGCCCTTGGGGATGGAGAAGGTCCCGTCGGACCAGATCAGCCTGCCTGAGCGTTCTACTGAGGCATGGTCGAAGATGATGCAGATATCCTCCTGCTTCGTGTTCTCGGACATGTCCTCTTCCCTGACTGTGCCTGCCTCCTACCAGGGGTTCCCGGAGGAATGCAGCGTGGCGGATGGCCGGAGCTTAATGAATATTGTTCTCATTATGCATCCTGACCGGGACCTTGCCCGGTCGGCAGAGGAACGATGAGGATTCGCCGACTGCCGAACATGCAAATCACGGAATGACGATGAGGGCGGTCGGGGATGATCCGAGTCGCCCCTGGTACAGACTGCTGCCCGTTTATGGAAACCCGGAGGAAGTGGTTGGGCCTTGGGGCTAGGCTGGTCCTCCATATACACGGATGGTCCAGGACCGTCCACATGGAAGAAGATCCCCTCATCCCTCGGGAGTGCAGGGGCGGAAAATAAGAGGGAGTCGGGCTTTGACGGCATTGAAACTGGACGGGAAGGCGGCGGCCGCACAGGTCAAGGAAGACCTGCGTCAGCGGGTGAAGCGTCTGGCGGCGGCAGGGTCGCGGCCCGGCCTGGGAACCATCCTGGTGGGTGACGATCCGGGTTCCATGAAGTACGTCGAGGGCAAGCACAGGGACTGCCAGGAGGTGGGCATCAGGTCCATCCGGGTGGATCTGCCCGGGGACGCCGATGCCGACCGGATCACCCAGGCGGTGCGATCGCTGAACGAGAACCCCGACTGCACCGGCTACATCGTCCAGCTGCCCCTGCCCGAGGGGGTTGACCCCACGGCCGTCATCGACCAGATCGATCCGGTCAAGGACGCCGACGGGATGCATCCCTACAATCTGGGTCAGCTGGTCCTCCACACCGACGGGAGGGTGGCCACCCCTCTGCCCTGCACCCCCCGCGGAATACTCTGGCTGCTGGACCACTACGGAATCGACCTGAATGGCAAGGAGGTCTGTGTCCTGGGCAGGGGGCTGACCGTGGGCCGCACCGTGGGGCTGATGCTGACCAACCGGTCGGTCAATGCCACCGTGACCCTCTGCCATACCGGCACCCCCGACCCGGCATCCGCCATGCGGCGTGCGGACCTGATCATCGCGGCGGTGGGGCAGGCTGGTTTTGTCAGGGCCGGGGACGTCAAACCGGGAGCGGTCCTGGTCGACGTGGGCGTCTCCCGGGTCTGGGATGAGGACCAGGGGCGGTGGAGGATCAAGGGCGACATCGATCCGGCCGCCCGTGAGGTCTGCTCCGCCTATACCCCCAACCCCGGTGGGGTAGGACCCATGACCAGGGCCATGCTCCTGGCCAATGTGGTCGATACGGCGGAGCGCCAGGCCGGTCTGTGACCAATGGGATGGTCCCTGGGCGACACGCCCGGTCTTTGGCGGTGAAAATGACCTCGGTCTCGCCTAGTATGGAGATTGTTCGTGCCTGAGTGCAGGAACTTCATAACTTAATACGGAAAATTATCAACCCACTATACAAGAAACAACTCAATTAATGGCAGAGAATAAGAAGGAAGTTCCCCAGGTCGCTATCAACGATATCGGCACCGAGGAAGACTTCATCAAGGCAGTCGATTCCACTATCAAGAACTTCGAGGATGGGGATCTGGTCGAGGGCACGGTCGTCAAGATCGATCACGACGAGGTTCTGCTGGACATCGGCTACAAGACCGAGGGTGTCATCCCCTCCCGTGAGCTTTCCATCAAGAAGGACGTCGATCCCGACGATGTGGTCCAGGTCGGTGACACGATCGAGGCTCTGGTCGTCACCAAGGAGGACAAGGAGGGTCGTCTGATCCTCTCCAAGAAGCGTGCACAGTACGAGCGCGCCTGGGGCGATATCGAGAAGATCAAGGACGCTGACGGAGTTGTCGAGGGCACTGTCATCGAAGCCGTCAAGGGCGGCCTCATCGTCGACATCGGTCTGCGTGGCTTCCTGCCCGCCTCCCTGGTCGAGATGCGTCGTGTGCGCGATCTCTCCCCCTATATCGGTCAGAAGATCAAGGCCAAGATTTTGGAGCTGGACAAGAACCGCAACAATGTGGTCCTCTCCCGCCGCCAGTACCTGGAGGAGACCCAGTCCGAGGTTCGCGAGACCTTCATGGCCCAGCTCAAGAAGGGCCAGATCCGCGAGGGTACGGTCAGCTCCATCGTCAACTTCGGCGCCTTCGTCGACCTGGGTGGTGTGGATGGCCTGATCCACGTCTCCGAGCTCTCCTGGAAGCACATCGACCACCCCAGCGAGGTCGTCAAGGTGGGCGACAAGGTCACCGTCGAGGTCCTGGACGTCGACATGGACCGCGAGCGCATCTCCCTATCCCTCAAGGCCACCCAGGAAGATCCCTGGCAGCGTTTCGCCCGGACCCACGTGCCCGGACAGATCGTCAAGGGCAAGGTCACCAAGATCGTCCAGTTCGGTGTCTTCGTCTCCGTCGAGGACGGCATCGAGGGCCTGGTCCACATCTCCGAGCTGGCCAACCGCCACGTGGAGAACCCCGAGACCGTCGTCAAGCAGGGCGAGGAGATCTTCGTCAAGGTCATCGACGTCGACCTGGATCGCCGCCGCATCTCCCTCTCCCTCAAGCAGGCCGATGATTCGGTCGATCCCTCCTCCGAGGACTTCGATCCTGCAATCTACGGCATGCCCGCCGAGTACGACGAAGAGGGCAACTACAAGTACCCCGAAGGTTTCGATTCCGAGACCAACGAGTGGATCGCCGGTTACGAGAAGCAGCGCGAGGAGTGGGAGGCCCAGTACGCGGCCGCTCACGACCTCTGGGAGCAGCACAAGGCCTTCGTGGCCAAGGAGCTGGAGAACGCCGAGGCTTCGGCGGCCGAGGACAGCAAGTCCGCATCCGCTCCCGCCGCCTCCAACGGTCATGGTGGTCAGCACCAGGGTGCCGAAGAGGCCACCAACTACAGCTCGGAGGCCAACTCCGAAGGTACCCTGGCCTCCGATGACCAGCTGGCCGCCCTGCGCGAGCAGCTCCTCAAGGAGAAGCAGTGAAGCCAGTCCGTTCCCGGGGCCGCCAGGCCTGACTGAGCGACAGCGGTTGAAAGGTCCGGTCCACGACCGGACCTTTCTGCATCCGTGCAGGCATATCGTGGGCGAAAGGTGCCTCCTTGTCCGGCAGGTGCAGGTGTGGCCGTCTCGGTGGCTCGCGGCCAGGTTGGCGGTCCGCTACCTGGCTACGCGGGGCTGGGGCTGGCCGGTCCGGGCGGGTTTGGACCGATCGTCGCGGGTGGAGGGGAGTGGAATCGGTCCATGCGGTTTTGTGTCTGCGCGGATGGATTGCCCGTGGGTATCCTTGGACCGGCGCGACCTTGCGAGGAGGGGATCTGATGATACGGGTGGGTCTGACCGGCGGTATCGCCGCAGGTAAGAGTACCGTCTCGGCTCGCCTGGCCAAGGACGGGGCCAAGGTGATCGACTATGACCGTCTGGCCCATCAGGTCCTGGATCCGGGAGGCCCGGGGGTTGCCCCCGTTCTGAGGCGGTTCGGCCGGGAGTGTGCCGATGCACATGGCGGGGTGAACCGTGCGGCCCTGGCCTCACTGGTCTTTGGAGGGGGCGGGGCCGATCAGGCCAGGCGGGACCTGGAAGCCATCGTGCATCCCCTGGTCTATGACCTGGCCGATCAGGCTGAGGGGCCATGGCGGAATCATCCCCTGGTGGTGGTTCACGATGTCCCCCTCCTGGCCGAGGCCCATGACACCATCCCCTTCACCTTCGACCATGTCATCGCCGTGGAGGCCCCGGACGACCTGCGGATTGCGCGTATGGTGAATCAGCGGCATATGACCTGCAGCCAGGCTGTTGACCGGATGGATTCCCAGACATCCCAGACCGTTCGACGTCGCCTGGCGGACCTGGTTGTGGATGGGTCCGAATCAATCGAACACATGTTCGAGTCTGTTGATAGGATATATGAACGGCTACGGTCCGAGGCGGACCGCCTCCGCTGACCTTCCGCCCGGAGGGTCAGGCAGGAATCCCGAAGGGAGATTCATGGGTTTCAACATCGAGCGCACCAACAAACCTTTCGTGGTGAAGTCCCCCTACAAGCCATCGGGCGACCAGCCCGAGGCCATCGAGGAGCTGGCCACCAGGATCGAGAACGGTGAGAACGATGTCGTACTGATGGGTGCCACCGGAACCGGCAAGACCGCCACCACGGCCTGGCTGATCGAGCGCCTTCAGCGTCCCACCCTGATCCTCGAGCCCAACAAGACCCTGGCCGCCCAGCTCTGTGCGGAGTTCCGCGAGCTCATGCCCGACAACGCGGTCTCCTACTTCGTTTCCTACTATGACTACTACCAGCCGGAGGCCTACATACCCCAGACCGATACCTACATAGAGAAGGATTCCAACATCAACGACGATGTGGAGCGTCTGCGCCACGCCGCCACGGCCAACCTCCTGACCAGGCGGGACTGCGTGGTCGTGGCCACGGTCTCCTGCATCTACGGCCTGGGTACGCCCGAGGAGTACGCCGGCAGGATGCTCTTCCTCCATGAGGGTGACCAGATCAACCGCGACGACCTCCTGCGCAAGTTCGTCGACATGCAGTACAAGCGCAACGACATCGCCTTCACCCGCGGCACCTTCCGGGTCCGGGGCGACACGGTCGAGATCATTCCCGTCTACGAGGAGCTGGCCGTCCGCATCGAGTTCTTCGGGGACGAGATAGATCGGATCTCAACCCTCCACCCCCTGACCGGTGATGAAATCGCCCATGAGAGCTCGGTCCACATCTTCCCGGCCTCCCACTATGTGGCGGGCCCGGAGCGGATGGAGCGGGCCCTGAAGACCATCAAGGAGGAACTGGATTGGAGGGTGGGGGAGCTCCGCAAGCAGGGCAAGGAACTCGAGGCCCAGCGTCTGACCATGCGCACCACCTATGACCTGGAGATGCTGACCCAGATCGGCACCTGCTCCGGAGTGGAGAACTACTCCCGTCACTTCGATGGGCGAGAGCCCGGCACCGCCCCCCACACCCTCCTGGACTTCTTCCCGGACGACTTCCTCCTGGTCATTGATGAGTCCCATGTCACCGTTCCCCAGATCGGTGCCATGTACGAGGGGGATGCCAGCAGGAAGCGCACCCTGGTCGAGCATGGTTTCCGACTGCCCTCGGCCATGGATAACCGGCCGCTCAAGTGGCCCGAATTCCTGGATCGGGTGGGTCAGACCGTCTATCTTTCGGCCACGCCGGGAGATTACGAGGTCGGGCTCTCGGACGGGGTGGTGGAGCAGGTCATCCGTCCGACCGGACTCCTTGACCCGGAAATCGAGATCCGACCGGTCAAGGGTCAGGTGGACGACCTGCTGGATGAAATCAAGACCCGCGTGGCCAAGAACGAGCGTGTCCTGGTCACCACCCTGACCAAGAAGATGGCCGAGGACCTGACCGACTACTTACTGGAGCGTGACATCAAGGTGGAGTACCTCCACTCCGATGTGGACACCCTGCGTCGCGTCGAACTCCTGCGCGAGCTCCGTGAGGGGAAGATCGACGTAATCGTCGGCATCAACCTCCTGCGCGAGGGTCTGGATCTGCCCGAGGTCTCCCTGGTGGCCATCCTGGATGCCGACAAGGAGGGCTTCCTGCGCTCCTACCGGTCCCTGATCCAGACCATCGGCCGTGCCGCCAGGAACGTCTCCGGCAAGGTCATCATGTACGCCGACGAGACCACCGACTCCATGGATAAGGCCATCAGCGAGACCAACCGGCGCCGGGCCAAACAGATCGCCTACAACCAGGAACACGGCGTCGATCCCAAGCCCCTGATCAAGAAGATCAGCGATGTCAACGACATGCTGGCCAAGGAGGATGTGGACACCCAGACCCTCCTGGAGGGCGGATACCGGAATGCCAACAAGGCCGGCAACTCCCACCTGGGCGTACCCATCTACGACAAGGAGGAGGCCGACAAGCGCCACCAGGAGATCCTCTCGGCCGGCCTGCCTGCCCAGGACCTGGCCGACCTGATTCGCCAGCTCAGCGACCAGATGCATACGGCGGCCCAGCAACTCCAATTCGAGTTGGCCGCCCGGCTCCGCGACGAGATCAAGGACCTGAAGAAGGAACTGCGGCAGATGACCGAGGCCAGCAAGTAACCCGATTCAGACATACGGAACCTGATGGGGGGTGGGACCTGGCCAGGAGGGCTGGCCCCACCCCCACACTGTCTGCTTTGCCCACTAGACTCGACCACTATGACCGAGACTCCTGTGCCCTTCATGGTGGTGACCCTGGCCGTTCTGGCCGTCTTTTTCGTGGTGGACCTTCTGGTCATCGGACGGCGTCCACACGTTCCCTCCACTGGCGAATGCCTCCGTCACATCGCCTTCTTCGTGGTCATGGCCCTGATTTTCGGCGGTCTGGTCTGGTGGGTGTCAGGGTCCGGACCGGCCATCGAGTTCTACTCCGGCTGGCTCACCGAGTACTCCCTCAGCATCGATAACCTCTTCGTCTTCGTCATCATCATGGGCAACTTCGCCGTTCCCCGGGACCTGCAGAAGTACGTCCTGAGCATCGGTATCACCATCGCCCTCGTCCTGCGCGGCATCTTCATCCTGGCCGGCACGGCCCTGATCACCCGCTTCACCTGGGTCTTCTTCATCTTCGGTGTCTTCCTGCTCTACACGGCCTGGTCCATGGTCTCCGGCAAGGGCGAGGAGGACGAGGAGTACCACGAGAACGGCCTGATCAAGGCACTGAGGAAGGTCATCCCCATCACCAATGAGTACGACGGGGAGCACCTGCGCATCACCCGGAATGGGACCCGTTTCTTCACCCCCCTCCTGGTGGTCTTCCTGGCCATCGGGACCACGGATGTCATGTTCGCCTTCGACTCCATTCCCGCCATCTTCGGCCTGACCAAGGACCCCTTCATCGTCTTCACCTCCAACGTCTTCGCACTCCTGGGGCTCCAACAGCTCTACTTCCTTCTGGGATCCCTCCTGGACAAGCTGATCTACCTGCCCTATGGCCTCGCCGTGGTCCTGGCCTTCATCGGGGTCAAGCTGATCATGGAGGCCCTCCACGGCAATACCCTGCCCTTCATCAACGGAGGCCACCCCTTGGAGGCGGTTCCCGAGATTCCCACCTGGCTGTCCCTCCTGGTCATCGTCCTGGCCATCGGCATCGCGGCCTTGGCCAGTCTGATCAAGTCGCGAGGTCAGAGGGAACCCTCGATTGAGGAGGTTCCTGCATCCACGGCAAACCTAGGCGGAAAGTAGACTGTTAACGCTAACGGGAAAGACTGGTCCTTATCCTGAGGACACGGTAGAATAGGCGTGTAAGGAAATCACGGGGGTCCCTTGCGGCCTCCACTACAAGACCTATGAACAGGCAGGCATTACATGCGCAAAGCCAAGATTGTGGACACTATCGGACCGGCTTCGGAGTCGCTGGAGAACATCACCAAGCTCGTTGAGGCGGGTATGGATGTGGCCAGGCTGAACCGTTCGCACGGCACACCCGAGGACCATCTCAAGGTCTACAACAATGTGCGTCAGGCCAGCAGGGAAACAGGTCGCAACGTGGCAGTCCTGGTTGATCTCCAGGGCCCGAAGATTCGCTGTGGCTGGTTCAAGAAGAATGAGCAGGGCGAGGACAAGGTCCAGCTCAAGAGTGGTCAGGAGTTCATCATCACCACCGATGACATCGAGGGTGACGAGCACATGACCTCCACCACCTTCAAGGGCCTGCCCGGCGACTGCCACCCCGGGGATCCCATCCTGATCGATGACGGCAAGGTCCGCCTCGAGGTCACCAAGATCGAGGGTAACAAGGTCTACACCAAGGTCGTCGTGGCCGGCCCTGTCTCCTCCCACAAGGGCATCAACCTGCCCGGCGTTGCCGTCAGCCTGCCGGCACTGACCGAGAAGGACGAGGATGACCTGCGCTGGGGCATCCGCACCGGAGCCGACATCATCGCCATGTCCTTCGTCCGGTTCGCCACCGATATCGATCGCGCCCATGAGATCATGGACGAAGAAGGTCGCCGCATCCCGATCGTGGCCAAGATCGAGAAGCCCCAGGCCGTCGATAACCTGGAGGACATCGTCAAGGCCTTCGATGGCATCATGGTCGCCCGTGGCGATATGGCCGTCGAGATGCCTTTCGAAGAGGTGCCACTGGTCACCAAGCGCTGCATCGAGCTGGCCCGTCAGTACGCCAAGCCGGTCATCGTCGCCACCGAGGTCCTGGGCTCCATGGTCCATTCGCCGGTCCCCAGCCGTGCAGAGGCCTCCGACTGCGCCAACGCCGTGCTGGATGGTGCCGACGCGACCATGACCTCCAACGAGACCGCCGTCGGCGACTATCCCGACACCACGGTCTCCACCATGGCCCGGATCTCCGGTTACGCCACCACCCATGGTTTCGACAGGATTCCCAGCCTGCAGAACTTTGACATGTCCGACTCGGGTGCAGTCTCCTCTGCTGCCGTCGACCTGGCCGACAAGCTCAACGCCAAGGCCATCGTCGCCTTCACCCAGACCGGCAACACGGTACACAGGATCTCCCGTGAGCGTCCCGCGGCCCCGATCTACGGCCTGACCACCAACGAGCACACCTTCCATTGGCTGGCGCTGAGCTGGGGCACTGAAGCCTTCCTCTGCGAGGACGACTACCACGACTTCACCAGGATCAACCTGATGAAGTATGTGGACAAGGCCCTGAAGGCTGCCGGCAAGGTCGAGGATGGAGACCAGCTGGTCGTCCTGAGCTGCGCCCAGGGTGAGTACGAGCCCGGCAACACCGATTCGATCTACGTCCACAAGGTGGGCGTGACCGAGTGAAACGGTCCTGAATAAGGCGAGTGCCCGGTTTCCCCAAGCGGGGAGCCGGGCACTTTATTGATCGACCCCGCCGGGCCGGTCGTCAGTGCAGGTCCGAGAGGCCTATCTTTGCTCTGAGCACGGCGATGGTGGTCTTCGCGTCCAGGATGGTGCCGGCGATCACCATGTCATAGGCCTCGTCGACGGTGAAGAGCCGCACATCCTGGTGGGGAGTCTCCGGTGCCAGACTGGCCGGGGTGACCGGGGTCAGCCCCTCCGCATAGAAGAGTGTGGTGTGCTGGGTGGAGAAGCTGGGTGTGTTGATGAAACGGGCGAACTGGTTATAGGATGCCGCCACATATCCGGCCTCCTCGCGCAGGCGTCTGGTGGCCACGTCGATCGGGGCCTCCTTGTCGTTCAGGGGGTGCCCGGCGGGCAGCTCCAGGGTCCACCTGTGGGTGGGGAGGCGATACTGTTCCACCAGGGGGATCCGCCCGTCGTCGGTGATGGCCAGGACCGCTATGGTGTCGCCGTTCTTCTCACTGACGATGCTTCGGTCGAACTGCTCATTGTCGCTGGAGGCATAGGTAACCCTGTCGACGCTGAAATAATGGGAGTCCATGATCTGCTTGCGCGATTTTTCTTCGACAGGGGATGGACGCCACGGATCGAACCGCCTATAGATCTGGCTGGTCATCATGCTCTCCTTTGATAGATGAAAGAGAAAAAACCACTATGTTTGTATTGTAAGGCTGAATCAACACGGAAACACTTGCTTCGTCTTTAAAGTATGATAAATTCACTGAGGAATGGAAAGCCCCCGTATCCCAAGTGGTAGAGGAAACGGCCTCAAAATCCGTGCAGTGTGAGTTCGAGTCTCACCGGGGGCACGATAAAACGAACCCCGTGCTCACGTCATCCGTTCGGCTGATGGGAGCACGGAACATGATGAAACGAGGTTGAAAAGTGGCTTCAGATATTGAGGACCGCGATGATTCCCACAAGGGGCGCACCGTCGTCGTGGCAGAGGATGAGGCTTTGATCAGGCTCGATACCGTTGAAGCCCTTGAGGATGCCGGATACGACGTGGTCGGTCAGGCCGCCAGTGGCCAGGAGGCCATCGACCTCACCCGTGAGCTGCGCCCCGACGTGGTCGTCATGGATGTCAAGATGCCCGGCACCGATGGAATCACCGCCGCCACCGAAATCGGCAAGGAGAATCTCGCCCCGGTGGTCATGCTGACGGCCTTCTCCCAGCAGAGTCTGGTCGAAAAGGCCGCCGATGCCGGTGCCATGGCTTATGTGGTCAAGCCCTTTGCGCCGGAAAAGCTCCTGCCTGCCCTTGAGGTGGCCATCTCGCGATTTGACCAGATCAATGCGCTCAAGGAGGAAGTCACCGACATGAAGGCCCGGTTCGAGGCCCGTAAGCGGGTCGACAGAGCCAAGGGTCTCCTCATGGAGAACATGGGTCTGACCGAGTCCGAGGCCTTCCGCTGGATCCAGAAGACCTCCATGGATCGCCGTCTGACCATGCAGGAGGTCGCCGACGCGGTGATTTCTCAGGTCCAAGGTTCAGACAACTAAGCGGTGCATGATGGGCGAGGCCAAGAACCAAGACGGACCAAGCGGTAAACTTCTGGTCGTAGATGGCCATTCCTTGGCCTTCAGGGCTTTCTACGCCCTCCCGGTGGAGAGCTTTACCACATCGACAGGCCAACCGACCAACGCCGTCTGGGGCTTCGCCACCATGCTGGCCGACGTGATCGCCAAGGAGAAGCCCACCCACATGGGTGTGGCCTTCGATGTCAAGGGCGGCACTTTCCGCAACAAGCTCATGCCCGACTACAAGGGCACCCGTGAAGCAGCCCCCGACGAGTTGCTCTCCCAGCTGCCCCTGATCGAGAAACTCCTCGACGGGCTTGGCATCACCTATATCATCAAGCCCGGGTACGAGGGCGATGACATCATCGGCACCCTGGCCACCATGGGTGAGGCCGCCAACTTCGACACCCTGGTCCTCTCGGGCGACAGGGATGCCTTCCAGTTGGTGGACGACAGGATCACCGTTCTTTACCCTGGCCACCACTTCAAGAACCTGAAGCACATGACCCCGCAGGCCATCGTCGACAAGTACAAGGTCACCCCGGAGCAGTATCCGGACCTGGCCGCCATGCGAGGCGAGGGGGCCGACAACATTCCGGGAGTCCCCGGTGTCGGTGATGGTTTCGCGGCCAAGTGGATCAATACATATGGCAGTCTGGAGAACATCCTTGACCACGCCGAAGAAATCGGCGGCAAGAAGGGCCAGGCACTGGCCGAGTACGGGGACCAGGTCAGGCTGAACCGAAAGGTCAACTCCCTGGTGCGTGACCTCGATTTGGGAGTGACGGTCAAGGATCTGGCCTTCGGTACCATACACACCGACAAGGTGGTGCCGGTCTTCGACAGGCTGCAGTTCAGCCCCAATACCCGCAAGAAGATCCTCCGCGGGTTCAATACGGTCGAGGACTATGATTACTCATCCGCCTCGGCAGTGGCAGGAGGGGGGGATGAGATCACCTTCACTGATCCGGTTCAGGACCAGGTGGGTGATACCAAGGCCCTGGAGGAGTGGGCCGACAAGCATCTGCCCGACAAGGAGGGGTCGATTCGTTCGGCCCGCCAGGTCAATGATGCCGCCGACACCCTGAGTCAGGATGTGGATACCAGGCAGTCCGCCGACCGCGACATGGTATGCGCCGAAGCCATGAAGGACCATTGGGTCCTCTATGCGAACGGAACCTCCAGGCATGGCGACTATAACCTCCAGGAGCTCTCCATCCTCTCCATGGACGGCCATGGCATCATGTTCGGGGTGGATGATCTGAATGGGAATATGGTCAAGGCCCTCCAGGATCTGATCGACCATCGCATCGGTTCGTGCGTCGTTCATGGGTACAAGGAGCATCTGCACTTCCTGGAAAGCCGGGGGCTGCACATGCCACTGCCTCTTTTCGATACCAAACTGGCCGGTTACCTGGCCCAGCCCGACTTCCATGCCAACGATGTGGAGGAGGCCGTGGCCCACTTCCTGGCCATTCCGGTCGAGAAAGAGCCCAAGGCCACCCAGGGCAGCCTATCCCTGGACGGGACCTCCAGCGAGGATGAAAAACACCGTGGGTCCAGGATCCTCCGCCAGGCCCAGTATGTCATGATGCTGGCCGGCCGTCTCCAGTCCCTGATCGACGAGCGGCACCAGTATGGTCTGCTCCGAACCATCGAGCTGCCCACCTCCGGCGTCCTGGCCGAAATGGAGACCGAGGGAGCCAAGGTGGATGACGCCCGCCTCAAGGCCATGCATGACCAGTTCGCGGCTGAGGCGCGTCAGGCCCAGGACATCGCCTGGCAGCGTGCCGGCACCAAGGTCAACCTCCAGAGCCCCAAACAACTTCAGAAGGTTCTCTTCGACGATATGGGCCTGGCTCCATCCCACCGGACCAAGACCGGTTCCTATTCGACCAATGTGGCTGTTCTCCAGGACCTCTACGTCAAGTCCGTCAACAATGAGCGGGCCAACGATTTTCTGGGTGCCCTCCTCAAGCATCGGGAGACCAACAAGCTCAAGCAGATCGTCCAGACCCTCCGTGAGGCCATCAACCCTCAGGATGGGCGTCTCCATACCACATACGAGCAAACCGTGGCCGCCACCGGCAGGCTGAGTTCGGTGGATCCCAACCTGCAGAACATTCCGAACAGGGATGACCGCGGGCGCGAGATCAGGTCCGCCTTCGTCCCCGGTGAGGGATACGAAGCCCTGCTCAGTTCGGATTACTCCCAGGTGGAGCTGCGCATCATGGCCGACCTTTCGGGCGACCAGGCCCTGATCGAGGCTTTCAAGTCAGGCACTGACTTCCATCGGTACGTGGCCAGCCTGGTGTATGACATCCCCATGGATGAGGTCAGCAGTGACCAGCGTTCCCATGTGAAGGCCATGAGCTACGGGCTGGCATATGGACTCAGCACCTATGGACTGGCCCAGCAGCTGAAGATCAGCCCTGCGGCGGCCGATGTCCTCCGATCCAAGTATTTCGCCACCTTCGGGAAGGTCCACGAATACCTGGAGTCCCTGGTGGCTGATGCCCGTGACAAGGGCTACACCGAGACCATGTTCGGTCGACGTCGCTACTTCCCGGGGTTGCGCTCCAACCGGCGTCTGACCCGTGAGGCGGCCGAGCGCGGTGCACTGAACGCCCCCATTCAGGGGTCCGCCGCCGACATCATGAAGATAGCCATGATCAAGGCCAACCGGGCCCTGGACAGGGAGGGTCTGAAGAGCCGTATCTCCCTGCAGATCCACGACGAACTCCTGGTGGAGATTGCGCCGGGTGAGGCTGAGAAGGCCACCAAGTTGGTCAAGGACTCCATGGAACATGCGGTCAATCTTGCCGTCCCTCTGGATGTGTCCACGGGCATCGGCCAGGACTGGCAACTGGCTGCCCACTGATGCCATGAGGAGGGTCCATGTCCGTGTCGGTTGATGAGGATGGGGATAGGTCTGTGGTACCCGTTCTGGCCCAGGTGGTCAAGGTTCTGGAGGGGCTCTATCCGCTGGAGTACGCCGAGGACTGGGATCACCCCGGACTAGTCGTTGGCGATCCCACCTGGCCGGTCCATACGATCGTTTGCGCTGTTGACCCCCGGCCTGATGTGGTCGATCAGGCCATCGCCCAGGGGGCCGACCTCCTGATCACCCACCACCCGCTCTTCTTCAGGTCGGTTCACGAAGTTTCCGGTCTGGGTTTCCGCGGGGCCATGGTCAACAGGCTGATTGCCCACCGTTGCGGGCTCTGGGTCGGGCACACCAACGCCGATGAGGCCTATCGTGGGGTGGCCCATGCAGCAGCGGACCTCCTCGGGCTCAAGGAGACCAGGCCCCTGGTGCCTGTCCAGCCCTCGGATCACGACCTTCATGTTGACCAGGGCATCCAGGTTGGACTGGGGCGTCTGGGAAGGCTTCCCGAACCCATGACCCTGGCTGATCTGGCAGGACGGGTGGCCGACATCCTGCCCCCCACACGCCTTGGTATCCAGGTGGCCGGTCCTGGATCCGCCTTGGTGTCCACGGTGGCCCTTCTTCCCGGTTCCGGGGATTCGGAATTCGATGTGGTGCGCAGAAGCGGGGCCGATGTCTACATCACCAGTGACCTTCGCCACCATCCGGCCACCGACGCCTACCAGGAAGCCCTCTATACGGCTCGCCTTGCGGACGCGATGGGGGAGGGTAACCAGGAGGCCACACCGCGGCCCATGCTGATCAACACCCCTCATTCGGCCATTGAGGGCCTCTGGTTCCGTTACGCCCTGGATGACATTCCAGATGCCATCCATGATGAGACCGGTTTTACCCCGGAAATATCGGAGTCGCCCATCCAGACCGATCCGTGGACCATGGTTCTTCGTCGAGGCTCTGATTCTTGTCTGAAACCGAGTGATTCCCATCCGGCGGATCAGGCGATTCGGCACTGTTGCGCTGATTCATGTCGCGAATAGGATGTTTCTTGTCCCATGGATCAGGTCATTAGGTAATACAGGCCGACCCATCTGATTTGGCGGATTCTGTCAGGTGATTGTCGTGTTTCCAGTTCCTGCTCAAGCAGGAGACGCCTGTTTCAAACAGGATCAGACTCCTCCTTCAGGGTTGGGCGGCGGATGCAGGCGTAACCTGAACGAAGACGGCGTTGGCCGGCTATGATGGTCGGCTTCAAGGAAACGGAAGGCGGAAAGGTGGATGGAGCCGATGACTGATGTTCCTCAGAGTGTGCACCCGTGGAGCTGTTCCAGCGGGGACGAGGCCGGTGGCCCGGGTGGTCGGGCCATCGATCAGAGGCTGGCGGATCAGGGAGGGGAGGGGACCGACATGTCCTTGGAGCCTCGTGAGATTCGCAGCCACGAGGTGTTTTCCGGGCCCATCTTCACCATCCTGGATAAGCTGATTGAGTTGCCCCAGGTAGATGGTTCCGTGGAACGTATCCGACGTCAGCTGATCCACCACGATCCCTGTGTGGTCATGCTGGTCCATGACCTGGCCTCCGACACCTACCTCCTGACCCGTGAGTACCGCGTGGGGGCGGGACGGTATGTGCATGGTCTGCCTGCCGGGTTCATGGACCGGGGTGAGACCCCGGTCCAGGCAGCCCTGCGAGAGCTGCACGAGGAGACCGGTCTGGTGCCGGGCGATAAGGAATCAACCACCTCACCGGCTGGTCCTCCCGAGGGGCTGGCCAAGGATGCCGGATTCATCGACCCGGGACCGGGCGTATACTCCTCCCTGGGAATGAGTGACGAGTTCGGACACATCATGGTCATCCACCTGAGCAGGTGGCACAAGGAGAACCGGCATTTCGACCCGGGGGAGCACATCCAGTCAACCTGGGTGACCTGGGAGGAACTGGTGGATGCCGGCATACAGGACTCCAAAGCCGTCGTGGCCATCCAGCATGAGGCCATCAGACGCCTTCAGGAGGGAAAAGTCGGGCTAGCCGGATTTGAACCGGCGACATCCTGCACCCAAAGCAGGCGCGCTACCAAGCTGCGCTATAGCCCGAAGCCCAGGGGCTGAGCCCGCCAGGCACAATTCATCAATATAGCACGATGGCTCCACCATCGTTCCTCAGACAAGCTCCCAGCTTGCGGCTACCATGGGGACCATGACAGTGGCAGAGACATGGGCAGCGCCGCAGGCCGAGGGTCCCTTGAAGGCAGAGGTGACGATACCGGGGAGCAAGTCCCTCTCCAACCGGTATCTGATCCTGGCGGCTCTGGGAAGCCGTCCCGTCAGGCTGACAGGCCTGCTCAGATCGAGAGATACGGACCTGATGATCCAGGCCCTGGAGGCTCTGGGTGTGGGGTGTCGGGTCAATCCGGAGGATCCTACGGATCTGGAGGTTGAACCACCGGCAGATGGGCGCTTCCACGGTGGTGCCCAGGTGGACTGCGGACTCGCCGGAACCGTCATGCGGTTCCTTCCCGGCCTGGCCATGCTGGCCGACGGCCCCACACGCTTCGATGGGGACGAGCAGGCGTATCACCGTCCCATGGGGCCCCTCCTGGACGGGTTGACCCAGTTGGGAGCCGGGATTGACTACCTGGGCGAGGAGGGTTTCCTGCCCTTCGATCTGGTACCGCCGGATCGCCTTGTCGGCAGGGAGATCACCATAGACTCCTCAGCCTCATCACAGTTCATCTCCGGACTTCTGCTCCTGTCCCCCAGGGCGGAGGGCACCATGACCATCATCCACCGGGGCGACCACCTGCCCAGCCTGCCACACATCGCCATGACAGTGGAGGATCTGTGCCGGGCCGGTGTGCAGGTTCAGGCCGATCCCGACCACTGCAGGTGGAGGGTGGAAAGGCGGCAGGACGGGGGAACGAGGCTGCCTGTGCGTGTCCAGGTGGAGCCGGACCTGTCGAATGCGGCACCCTTCCTGGGGGCGGCCCTGATAGCAGGCGGCAGTGTCACTGTGCCCAACTGGCCTGGTCGCACCACCCAGCCCGGAGGTCTCCTGCCTGGTTACCTGAAGACCATGGGAGCTGGAGTCGAGATGGTTTCCGACGGGCAGGGGGGTGCCTCCTGCCGGGTGACCGGCAGGGGATCCATTCATGGGCTGGGAGACTTCGATCTTTCCCCAGCCGGGGAGATCGTCCCCTCCATTGCGGCCATGCTGGTCTTCGCCGATGCCCCCAGCCGGCTGCATGGCATCGCCCACCTGCGCGGCCATGAGACCAACCGACTCAAGGCCCTGGTCAACGAAATCACCAGGGTGGGTGGTCGGGCCCATGAGCTTGATGACGGCCTGGCCATCGACCCCGTGCCTCTCCGGGACATGCATGGGGCTGTCATGGAGACCTACGCCGATCACCGGATGGCCACCTTCGCAGCCATGATCGGACTACGGATCCCCGGAATCCAAGTGCTCGACATCGGCACGACAGCCAAGACCATGCCGGACTTCCCCGGCATGTGGGGACGGATGCTCCATGGGTCGAGTGAGATATCACCTGACAGCTGACCTCCCTGCTGGCGAAGACGGAAGATGGCAAGGGGTGGAGAATGCCGATATCGCAGGAATTCGAGTGAGAGGAACCGTAAGATGAGCAAGGATCCTGATGGGCAGACCTGGCAGGATGACCTGGACCTGGCCATTGCCATGGCAGACCAGGCGGATCAGGTGACCACGGACTATTTCAGATCACCGGAACTTCAGGTGGAGCGGAAGGCGGATGACACCCCGGTCACCCAGGCCGACCGGGAGGCGGAGGCGGTGATCCGGCGCACACTGGCCCAGGCCCGGCCTGACGACACCATCTATGCCGAGGAGCTGGGACGTCAGGAATCCAATGGCAGACGGTGGATCATCGATCCGATTGACGGGACCAAGAACTATGTGCGCGGCGTCCCCGTCTGGGCCACCCTGATCGGTCTGGAGGTCGACCGCCAGATGGTGGTCGGTGTGGTGTCCGCCCC
>NZ_CALYOY010000027.1 GCF_945269915.1 uncultured Bifidobacterium sp.
TACTTCTTCAGGGACCTGGCGTACTTCCTGATCTTCTTCAGGGCCCATTCATAGTGGCTTGAAACGTTGGAGACGAAGGAGGTGCCGAGGGTGTACTTGCCGGTCCAGGGGAAGTAGCCCGGCGTAAAGAGCTCCTCGTTGCTGAAGGACTTCATCAGGTCCATCACCTTGCGGTGGCTCTCCTTGAGCTGGTCAAGGGCCTGAGCGTACGGGGTGTCCTGATGCTTCTTCCAGAACTCCTGGTTCATTTCCCCGTAATTGCGCCAGTTGTACCCTTCAGGCAGGAAGTCCTTGCTGACGCCCTTCTGGTTGCTTTCGACCCAGTCCAGGAGCAGTACCTGCCACTCGTAGAGGTGGATCAGCACATCCCGGATGTTCTTGTCTCGCCTCCAGTGGGCCTCCTTCTCCTTGTTCAGGTCGAAGTGGAATTCGCCGTTGAGCTCCTCGGTGCTCATGGAATCGAGAAGGGACATGAGCTTATCGAATTGCTCGGTACTGGCTGTGACCAGTTCGTCTTTGGTCTTGGGTCTGGGCATGGGTTTCTCCTTGCTTGTGTTTGGCTTCAGGGATGGATTCGAGTGCTGGTGCCTTCTCTGTCTTCCTCATGGTGATTCTGGTGGTGCCACCGCTTCAGACTGGGGAGGAAGGCCCCCAGATATGAAACGGCCACTTCGACGCTGACTCCGGTGGCTTCCGCAAAACAGGGGGCGGTCGATTCTATAAGGTCATCCATCTGCTGCTGTGTAAAACTCCCGGAGTGGTAGCACCACTGGCAGTAGTCCGGATTCCTGCTCCCGTCGTCCTCCCTCCCCTGCTCCATGCCGGATGAGGAAAAGGGGGTGCCGCAGGATTGGCATACAGGCCCCTCGGGAATCTCCAGAAGCTCCACCACCGGCACCTCGAGTACGTAAGCGATCAGCTTGGCCATGTCGATGCTGGGCGAGGTCTTCCCCGTCTCCCACCTCGAGACCGCCTGGCGGGTGACATAGAGTCGGGCCGCCAAATCGGCCTGGGTCATGTTCGCTGCCTTACGCAGCCTGGGAAGCAGGTCCCGTATCGGCATGTTCAGTCCTTGTCGAAGGTGCAATGGTCGGCGCAAGCCGACAGAGACAACTTTATCAGCCAATTGCTCGACCACCAGCGGTTGCAACAAATCGTTGCGGGCGCCAACCGCAACAAGTGCCCAACCGCGGCAAACCCGTCAATGAGGAACCGTCATCCGTCCCCCAGAAGGGGCATGCGCCTCCCGAAACCCAGAACCTGATCGGCCAGAGGCACCGGATACGACGACTGGGCTTGCCGGCCACGAAAGAGGGTCAGGTGGCAGGCAGGACGTATGCGGAAGAACATGGAGCGGCCCGGGTGGCGCAAACTTGCGCACTGTTGCCGCACGCAGATCAAAACCAGCCCGGGGATGACTGGGTATGGGTGGTGGTCAGTCGGTACCCATATCCCGGTGGTAGGCCATGGTCCAGAACTGGACCTCGGCCCGGACGCTGGCACCGAAGATTCCAATCAGGTGCCGGCGTTCGCGGGAGCTGCGGTCCTTCCCCATCTGGTTCAGTGTTTCTATGATCCACTGGTAGGAGGAACGGTATTCCTCAGAGGTGTACGTATCCAACCAGGGCTTGTAGGGGTTGGCCATCAGTCCTTTGCGGTAAGCGGTTACCAGGCGTCTTGCATAGTCGTCATAGGTCCAGGCGCATGGGAGAATCGTGGCCAGAAAGGCGCAGAAGTCCCCGCCCTGGGCCTGGACCAGCATCTCATTGGTGTAGGCCCGATTGGCCTGGGACTGCCTGGTTCCCTTCATATCCGTGGCACTGATGCCCCAGGTGGCCATGTAGGCCTCGTGGAGGCTTTGCTCGGTGTGCACTATCCGATACTGCATGAGGATGCAGCGTCGCTGAAGTTCCGCATCGGGTGCGCTGACCGATCCCAGGGCACAGACCTTGGCATATTGGGCCAGGTAGAGGTAATCCTGAAGAAGATAGAACCGGAAGGACTCCTGCGGTAGGGTGCCCCGGCCCAGACCCTGGACGAAGGGGTTTCTGTATCCCTCTTCCCAGGTATTGGCCACCGATTGCTTCATGTCCTGTGTGATGGTCATGCCCGGTCTCCCAGGGTTGCGTCAACCACCGCTCTCAGGTGCCTGCTGGCCTTGCAGATGTCCTTTTTGCCCAGGATGGCGGAGACCAGGGCGAAACCGGCGATGGGGCCGGATTCCTTGAAGGAGGGGATGTTGGTCTCATCGAGCCCGCCTATCAGGACTATCGGGATCCGCACGGCCGATTGGATGGCTTTCAGGTCATCGCGGCCAATGGTGAAGGCATCCCGCTTGGTGGAGGTGGGGAAAACGGCCCCCACCCCCAGGTAGTCGGCTCCCCCGTCCTGGGCACGGCGGGCCTGGTCGGGCGTCTGTGCAGAGATGCCGATGATCCTGTCTGGACCCAGGAGACGACGCGCCTCGGTCACCGGAATGTCGGACTGACCCAGGTGGACGCCGGCCGCCCCGCAGGCCCAGGCCACATCGACCCGATCGTCGATGATCAACGGTACTCCGTAGCGGTCCGTTACCTGCTTGACCGCCTTGGCACGCTCGAGGAACCGACCGCCGTCGCTCCCCTTCTCCCTGACCTGGACCAGGGTCACCCCTCCCTGAAGGGCCCGGGTGACTGCTGAGGTCAGGTCGGGTGTCAGTGTGCTGTCCGTCACCAGGTAGAGGCGGTAATCCATCTCAGGCTTCATCGTGGTCGCCTTCTTCCTGCAGGGTTGCATCGTCCATCAGGGAGATGGCATCAATCAGGGCAGAATGGAAACTGCCTGTCCCCAGGCCCCGGGTGGCCTTGTCGGCATGTTGGCCGGCTATGCCCATGGTCTCGATGCCCCAGAGGGCGCTCATCAGGGGCTGGTCGGGAAAGGCTCCGCAGAAGGCGCCCATGAGCGAGGCGGTCATGCATCCGGTGCCGGTTACCTGTCCCATCCGGGCGGACCCGTTATGGATCATGAAGGTGGTTTCGGCATCGCTGACCGTGTCTACCTTGCCTGTGGCCACGATGACCGAACCGGTGCGGCCCGCGAGTTCCCTCAGGAGGTGGGCCGAGGCCGTCTTGCCCCTGTCGACTTCGGACACATCCACCCCCTTGGCCTTGCCCGCCTTGCCGGCCAGGAAGTTGATCTCGGACAGGTTCCCCTTGATGATGGAGAAGCGGACCTCCCGGAGCAGGTCCTCCAGCGTCCGGTTGCGAAGTCTGGAAATGCCTGCCCCGACCGGATCGAGGACGACCGGAACATGATGTTCGTTGGCCACCCTGCCCGCCTTGAGCATGGCCAGGGCGGATTCCTCATGAAGGGTGCCGATGTTGATGACCAGGGCATCGGCCATGGCTACGGTTTCGTCCATATCGGCCAGACTGTCGGCCATGATAGGCGAGGCACCGATGGCCAGGGTGGCGTTGGCGCAGTCATTGGCGGTGACGATGTTGGAGATGTTCTGGATCAACGGGTTTTTCGCCCGCAGGGTTGCTATGGGGTTGGATGAAGCAGATGTCATTGCCGGGCCTCCTGGCTCCTGGTCCCCGCCTCGGGGAAGAACCGGTGGAAGTGATTGGTGGGGCCGTGGCCATGGCCAAGGGGAAGTGCATGTTCGATCGCTCCGGTGACATAGGTCTTGGCCCGGCCCACGGCCTGGTCCAACGGAAACCCCAGGGCCATCCATGAGGCGATGGCCGAGGAGAGGGTGCACCCCGTACCATGCGTGTTGGTGGTCCTGATGCGCGGCACGGAGTAGTAGTGGAATTCATCGCCGTCATAGAGGACGTCGATGGCATCGCCGATGGCGTGACCACCCTTGACCAGGACCGCGGCATGGCAGCCGGCATTGATGGTTCGGGCGGCCTCCTTCATCTCGTCCAGACTCTCGATGGAGCCTCCTGCGATCCGCTCCGCTTCGGGGATGTTGGGGGTGAGGACCGAGGCCAGTGGCAGGACCCTGTCGATCAGGGTTCTTACCGCCTCATCCTCCATCAGGGAGGACCCGTTCTTGGCCACCATGACCGGGTCGAGGACGATGGCCGCGGGCTTCCATTCCTCCAGCCCGCTGGCCACGGTCTCCATGGTGGTGGGATTGGAGAGCATGCCCACCTTGACGGCATCGGGACGGATGTCCTCGAAGACCGCCCGCATCTGATCGCGGATGATCTCCGGTTCGATATCCTGGTAGGTGATGACCCTGGCGGTGTTCTCGGCCACCACCGAGGTGATGACCGACATGCCGTAGACCCCGTGCGCCGAGAAGGTCTTCAGATCCGCTTGGATCCCCGCTCCCCCGCTGCAATCGGAACCGGCTATGGTCAGTGCCGTTTTCATACCGCTGCCTCCTTGTACGCAAAAGGGACGTCCCTCAGCCTGAGGAACGTCCCTTGCCGTCGATGCGCTCGCCGGTTCCGCGACTATTGCTCCCTACGCTGGTCTTAACCAACAGGTTCAAAGGGTCAGGTTCCACCTTCTCAACGCGTACCGCGTTCCCCTGCAAACTCATCTTCAATTATCGGGCACCAGTCTATGCCCGGATACATACATGAGCACGGAATCATCCTGCATGGTAGGCTTGAACCATCGTTCACACAGGGGATGTTCGGCTATGAGGTAGCCGTTTTATCAGATGGTAAGGGGAATGTCCATGCATCTTCGATTGGTAGACGGCAAAATTCGGATGGTGCTTGCCGTCCTTCTTACCCTGGGATTAGGCGGATTGGGTCCGATTGCATCGGCCCAGGCGGCCAATCCCGTGCCACGGTTGCGCACGTGCACCGTGGGAACCAGTACCATATCCGACTGTTTCCCCGATGCGAATATGGCCATGGCCGTTTCGCGAAATCTGAGCAAGGCGACCACCGATGTGTTCACCCTGGCTGATTCGCAGCTGTCAGGGTCTCTGACATTGAACAGTGCACGCATCCGAGACATCGACGGCGTGCAGGAATTCACCCAGGTGACCGATCTCAATATCAGTGGAAACCAGGTTGAGGATATCTCCGCCCTGGCCGCCATGACCCAGCTGACCAGGCTGAATCTGAACAACAACAAGATTTCAGACATCAGCTCCCTCAGTGGCCTGACCAACCTGGTCAGTCTGAAGGCATCATTCAATAAGCTTGATGATACTGCTCCGTTGAGGTCCCTTGCCGGAAACCTGAAATACCTGGAACTGGTCGGCAATGGCATAACCGATATGCAACCCCTTGGTGCCTTGACCAATATGGAAACGCTGAATGTCAGCGCCAATTCCATCAGCGATGCCTCGCCCGTCTCCGCCCTGACCAGGATGATCCGATTCGAGGCCTATGGGAACCGGATATCCGACCCGGCGCCCTTCGCCCATTTGAACCGAATCAGCACGCTTAATCTGCGCGCCAACGCGATTTCCGATCTTTCGGCATTCAACGGGTTCGCCGACATGACCGATCTGGATGTTCTTGATCTTTCCGATCAGGCGATCATTCCCGACCCCATCCTGGCGGACAGGACGACGACGCTTGAAGTGCCCACCGCCTTCGTTGATTCCTCTGCCGGAACCTATGCGCCCATAGTTTCCAGCAATCCCACAGGCGTCACAGATGCTTCCGGGGAAAAGGTGACCTGGCCGGTCAGGGATCAGGGCAATTATTTGGTCTACTTCTCGTACACAGGCTCCATACCTTCGGGTTCTTACCTCTATTCCGGATTCGTGGGGCAGCAAGTCCTTCCTTCGGTTACGGTCACCTACGACACCCAAGGGGGTTCCGTGGTGCCCCGCCTGTTGCTGGGAGTAAACGATGTCATCGGCAGTCGGAAACCGGCCGACCCGGTCAGGACCGGTTATGGCTTCAAGGGTTGGACCACGGACCTGGCGGGTACGGCTCCCTACAACTTCAGTGACCCTGTTGCCGCCGACCTGACCCTCTATGCACAGTGGCAACTCAATACGACTCCTCCCAATCCCGGTCCGGGAGGTGGCGGGACCCTGCCACCCACGCCAGGCCACGGTGGAACACCCGCACCCTCCCATGACCCGGGCAGCGACCGGCAAGGGCAGAACGTCCAGCTGGCTCAGACCGGAACCTCGTCGGCATTCATGATCCTTGCCGGGCTCGGTTTTGCTGCGATGGCAGGAGTCTTCCTGGTGTTGAGAAAGACACTGACCTCCCGCTGAATTCCGTGACCGGACGTGCCTGAAGCGCCTGGGACGGACGAAAGGAAGCAGGTTCCCGGACTGGCCTGATGGTCAAGTCAGGGGACCTTTTCGTCTTGCCGGCGTCCGCAGTTACTTCCGCTTCTTCTCGCGGATGTGGACCGAAATCTGTATTGGTGAACCCCGAAAACCGAACTCCTCACGCAGGGAGCGTTCCAGGTACCGACGGTACCCGTGCTCCAGGAACCCAGAGGCGAAGACGACGAACCTGGGCGGCCGGGTGGAGGCCTGGGTGGCAAAGAGAATCCTGGGCTGCTTACCGCCCCGCAAGGGGTGGGGATGGGCGGCCTGGACCTTGCCCAGGAAGGAGTTGAGTTTCCCTGTGGGAATACGCTGGTCCCATGAGTCCAGGGCGGTCCGCATGGCCCGGGCCAGGCGGTTGGTGTGCCAGCCGGTCTTGGCCGACAGGTTGACCCGCTCGGCCCAGGTGACACGGTCGAACTCCGTCTCCCAGAGACGTTCCAGTCGCTGACGGCCGAAGTCATCCAGGAGGTCCCACTTGTTGAAGACCAGGACGATGGCGCGACCGGCGTCCACGGCCTGGCTCATGACCTTCAGGTCCTGGTCGGCAATGGGTTGGGAGGCGTCGAAGAGGATCAGGGCCAGCTCGGATCGTTCGATGGCGGCCTGGGTGCGCAGGCTGGAGTAGTACTCGGCCCCGGAGATCTTGTGGAGGCGGCGCTTGATGCCCGCCGTGTCGATGAAGAGCCAGTCCTCACCATCCACATTCACCACCTCATCGACCGGGTCCCTGGTGGTGCCGGCCAGGTCGTGGACCACTGCCCGTTCCTCATGGGCCAGCTGGTTGAGCAGGGAGGACTTGCCCACATTGGGTCTGCCGACCAGGGCAACCCTGCGCAGCCCCTCGGGGGTCAGGAAGCCTGACGTCTTGTCGGCCTTGCGGAGCTGCTCCAGGGCGGCATCCAGGAGGTCGCCGATGCCCCGGCCATGCATGGCGGAGATGGCGTAGGGCTCGCCCAGCCCAAGTTTCCAGAACTCGGATGCCGTGTAGTCCGCCATCCGGTCATCCAGTTTGTTGACGGCCAGAACCACGGGTTTCCCTGACGCCCGGAGCATTTTGACGATGCGCTCATCACTGGCCGTCAGGCCCACCTGCCCGTCCACGACCAGGACGACGGCATCGGCCAGTCCCACGGCCACCTGTGCCTGGGAGGCGATGGCGGATTCGATGCCCTCCACGTCGGTCTCCCAACCGCCGGTGTCGACAAGCTTGAAGTCGGTTCCGGCCCACTCCGCCTCGTAGCTGACCCTGTCGCGGGTGACACCGGGGGTGTCCTCGACGACGGCTGCCCGGCGACCCAGGATCCTGTTGACCAGGGTGGACTTGCCCACATTGGGCCTGCCGACGACGGCCAGGACACCCACCGGTCTGGGGGCCGCCTGTTTTGTCTGTGAGGTGCCTGATCCAAACAGGAGGGTGCGGTCCTCCTCGTCCAACTCGTACTCGTCCAGTGCCTGGGCATACTGGCCGTAAGAGTCCTCCTCCATGGCCCTGGAGACCATGTCGATCAGGGTGTCGAGCGTCTGCTCGAAGGTCATGTCCGAGTTGTCCACGGTTGCGACACCCGGAGCGGCCTCGTTGAAGGAGGTGACCTTGGCGTCCTTGGCGTCCCTGGCGGCCACGTTGTCGGCACCTGCCCCCGATTCCTCTGCCGTCTGCCCTGATCTGCGGGCCTCACGGACCTCCTCACGGGCCGTCAGGAGGACACGGACCTGGGCATCTGGTGCGACCACGGTGGTGATGTCGCGTCCCTCGGCCACGATTCCACGCCCGCCTGATATGGAATCCGTCTCACCCTGCTCGGCGATGATCGCCTGCTGGGCGGCAATGAGCACCCTTCTGACGGCGGGAATGGAGGAAACGGCGGAAACGTGGGAGGAGACCTGTTCGGAACGGATGTCCTGGCTGATATCCTCACCGTCCAGATGTATCACCGGGTTGTCGGGGTCCAATCCCATTTTCAGGTGGCCATCGGTGATGGAGGCGGCAACCGCCTCGGTGATGGCCTCCTGATCGGGATGGTCGGCGTCAAGATCCAGGCCCTGCCTGAGGCACCAGAGGGCGCTGGCCCGGTACATGGCCCCGGTATCAAGGTAGGCCAGTCCAAAATGCTCGGCAAGGGCCCTTGAGGTGGAGGACTTACCGACTCCGGCCGGTCCATCGATTGCTACGGTGATCACAGACCCACCTCCTTGTCGAGGGACTTGATTTCGGCCGGAGAAAGCACGCGATAGGAACCGGGCTTGACCTCACCCAGCTTGATCGGGCCGATCTGGGTGCGTACCAGGCGGGTGACCGGGTACCCGATGGCCCCGAAGATGCGCCGCACGATCCGGTTCTTGCCGGAGTGGAGGACCACCTTGACCAGGGTGTGTTCCCTGTTGTGGTCGACGATGGCACAGTGATCCAGGCGGATCAGGCCATCGTCCAGTTCCACCCCCTGCCTGACCAGGCGTCGGCAGACGTTTCCCCCGATATGCCCCTGCAAGGTGGCGATGTAGGTCTTTTTGACCTCGTACTTGGGGTGCATGACGTGCTGGGCCAGTTCCCCGTCATCGGTCATCAGGATCAGGCCTTCGGAATCATAGTCCAGTCGACCCATGTGGAAGACGCGTTCGTACTTGTCTCCTATGATGTCGCGCAGGGTGAAGCGACCCTTGGGGTCGTCCATGGTGGAAAGGACCCTGCGCGGTTTGTTCAGGGCCAGGGTGATGTGTTTGTCGTTCAGGTGGATCCTCGACCCGTCCACCCGGATCCGCTGATGATCGGGGTCGACCCGGCTGCCCAGCTCGGTGACCAGTTCCCCGTCCACCTCGACCCTGCCCTGGGTGATGATCTCCTCGCACTTGCGTCGCGATCCGAACCCGGCCTGGGCCAGGATCTTCTGAAGACGTACTCCCTCTTCATCGTTCTGGCGTGCACGGATGGCTTGCGAATATGGATGTGGCATCGTTCTCCCAACGTGGCCTGTCTGAAAAGACGTATGACTTGCTAAGAGGCCCCTGTTGAGACCTCGGGCCTGACCGGTTGTTCGACCCGGCAGGGCCACCGTATAGTATAACGGATGGATGGGATGTGCTGCTAGTATGGCATACGCCGTCAATGAATCAGTTTGAGGAAACAAAAGGTGGGGATAAATGAACGTGGAGCCAACCGCAGAACCGCTTGCTCAGCATGCCTTGGAGCAGAACAGTGCGGCAGATGAGATCGAAGAGGTACAAGAGGTGACCGGAATTTCCGCACCAGTGGATGGCCATCGTCAGGGATTCCGGGCCGGGGATGTGAGATGGATCAGGGTCGGGGCCGAGCTGGTAGGGACTTTCCTGATCTGCGCCGTGCTCTACTTCGCTTTCAGCTTCGGACAGATTGTCCTCGGGCAGCCCACGGTCATTCTTCCGGCCATTGGGACCGCCCTGGTCTATATGGCCGTGACCGCCATGTTGGGTTCGATTTCCGGCGGGCACTTCAACCCCGCTGTGACCGTGGCAGCAATGTTTACCTCGCAGATATCGCTGATTGATGGACTGCTCTATATCGTGGCTCAGCTCTTGGGCGCCATCGGCGCGGGATTCCTCCTGATCCGTATCCTCCCCACCACCCAGACCATCCCGGCCAAAACCTGGCTTATGTTCATGGTCAATGGGTTCGATGCCAATTCACCGGCCGCGCCCACGCTGAGCCAGCAGCATATCACTTTTGGCGCGGGTATCGCCATCATCGTCGAATTGATCGGGAGCCTGATAGTGGTCGGGGCCGCCATCGCCACCATGCGTTCCGATGGTACTGCCCGCAAGAACCACGGCCTCTATACCGGCATGGCGTATGGAGCAGGCACCCTGATCGCCTATCCGGTCACCAATGCCGCCCTGAATCCGGCCCGCGCCACCGGTATCGCCATCTTCGCCCAGGCCAAGCATATGCCTGCCTCCCCGATTTCCCAGCTCTGGCTCTTCTGGATCTGCCCACTTCTGGCCGCCTCGCTGGTGGCTCTGGCCGTCATCATCTCGAATATTGTCACCGATGGCCTGAACAACCGGGCCAAGGATGCAACCGCTGCCGAAACCGTTGCTGAAATGGTCGATGATTCCGATGAGGATGCGGTTGCAGAACATGACAATACTGCTGATACCGATTCATCCGAGGTGGATTCTTACCTGGATAACCTGAATGAGGCAGGCCCGGATGGCCGGGATTCCTCTGACTCGGCTCTCTAAAGGAGCAACTGGATGCTCAGGTAGGTCAGGAGAAGGCCGATTCCCAGGCAGATGCCGATAAAGGAATCGAAGGCCACGGACCTGACCTTCCAGGGGCTCCGCTCCCTGAGAATCAGGCGGAGCAGTCCCGATACGATGGCCGCGACGGACACGATGACCGTCGCGGCCATCGTGTTTCCGAGTAGGGCCACCAGTGCAGAGACGATGACGAGCAGGAAGATGATGCCCTCGAAGAGGGGCCGACCTTCGTGCGATTCGGAGACGTATGGGTGGCCGTGAGGGCCATGGACAGGTACTTCCCCGGAATCGCCCGTCCGCGTACGGCGGGACAGGGAGGACATCTCCTCCCCCTGGTCTGCATGCTGTGCCGCCGATTTCATCACTGGCCTTTCTGCAATGACGCTCTTTCCTTTCGAAGACTACCAGCCCTGGTCAACAGGGTGCGGACGCCGGGAAGTCGTTTGATGAGTCGACCTTGGCACCAACGGTCCAGGTCAAGTGGCGACTGACCCGGCCCCGTTGCCTGCCAACCTCCTCCACTCCAACCGGT
The DNA here is from genome assembly GCF_945269915.1 of uncultured Bifidobacterium sp. GTDB lineage: Bacteria > Actinomycetota > Actinomycetes > Actinomycetales > Bifidobacteriaceae > Bombiscardovia > Bombiscardovia indica. The sequence continues at coordinate 11,016 of NZ_CALYOY010000027.1, forward strand.
TCACGTCCAGCAGTCACCTTGCAGTGGCTCCTATGGCGGCCTGGTTACGGCAGGGAAGCAAAAAGGTGCCACCGCCCTTCTGGAGCGGTGGCACCTCCCATATCAACAGGAGTGAATGGTTCGATCAGCGGTTGTGATCGAAGATCAGATGCTCGTTGGCGAAGGTGTCGAAGCCCAGGCTGAAGAGTTCGCGTCCATACCCGGAATTCTTGATTCCACCGAAGGGTAGTTCGGGCATGGTCACCCAGCCGCCGTTGATGAAGGTCATGCCGGTCTCGATTCTTCTGGCCAGTTCATCGGCATGGTCGATGTTCTGGGAGAAGACCGTTCCGCCCAGGCCATAGCTGGAGTCGTTGGCCAGTTCGATGGCCTCGTCCTCCGTATTGACCTTGTAGATTGTGGCCACGGGGCCGAACATCTCCTCGTCGTAGGCCGGGTTGTCCTTGGTGATGTCGGTCAGGATGGTCGGCATCAGGAAGGCTCCTGGGGAATCGACGGGCTTGTTGCCATAGGCAACCTTGGCTCCGGCTGCAATGGCCTGGTCCAGTTGCTTCTGGAGGCCGTCGCGGGCGTGTACCGTGCACATGGGGGCCATGGTGGTCTCGGGGTTGCTGGGATCTCCCAGGGTCAGCTTGGAGAAGGAATCCACCATCATGGAGACGAAGTCGTCGTACTTGTCGGCCATGACGATGAACCGCTTGGATGCACAACAGACCTGGCCTGCGTTCATCAGCCTGGCGCCGGGGGCGACCTCTTTCAGGAGGTTCCAATCGGCATCATTCAGGATGATGAAGGCATCATTGCCGCCCAGCTCCATGGAGGACTTCTTCAGATGCATGCCTGAAGACTTCGCCACGGAGGCCCCGCCACGCTCGGAGCCGGTCAGTGCGACACCGGCCACACGCTTGTCGGCAATGGCCTTGTCCACCTGGTCGTAGTTGATGAAGAGGTTTGTCAGGCTTCCCTCGGGGGCACCGGCGCGCAGAACGGCATCCTCGAAGGCCTGGGCCGAGGCCGGCACATTGGAGGCGTGCTTGAGAATCATGGGATTGCCCAGGATGAAGTTCGGGGCGAAGACCCTCATGATCTGGTAATAAGGGAAGTTCCAGGGTTCCACCATGACCAGGACGCCGGTAGCCTGCTTGACGTAATAGGCCTTGCCGGCAGGGTTGTCCAACGGGGTGGGTTTGAGCAGGTCCTCAGCCTTATCTGCGAAGTACTGGGCGATGTCGGCGCAGAGTTCCACCTCGGCACGGGCCTCGGTGATCAGCTTGCCCATGTCCTTGGTCAGATTGGCCGCCAGGGCGTCCTCCTCCTGACGGAAGATCGCCGCCACCTTCCCGAGCTGGCTCGCACGCTCCGAGGGGTCGTCATCCTTCCTCCACTGTTTGTAGAGGGCATGACCGGTGGCCAAGGCCTCTTCCAGATCCTCATCTGTGGCATCCGGATAAGTCTTGATCAGTTCATTGGTATAGGGGTTAACGGTCTGATACGTCACCTTGATCTCCTTCGAATCGTCGGTAACCAGTCAGCATCATTGCTGATAGTTCAATCATAATATCACCGCGGCCCCGGCAGGGCATGCATGCCAAGTGTGAAAAATCAAACAGTCGAAGACCTGACACGGCCCTCCCCTGCCAGGGTTTCTCTCTCAGTGGAAGAAGTGTCTGGTCCCGGTCAGGTACATGGTCATACCAGCCTGTTTGGCCGCCTCGATGACCTCCTCATCCCTGATGGATCCGCCGGGGTGGACGGCGGCGATGACACCGGAATCGGCCAGGTATTCCAGACCATCGGCAAAGGGGAAGAAGGCATCCGATGCTGCCACCGAGCCCCTGGATCGGTTGTTGCCCCGGTCCAGGGTGTTTGCCCGTTCCACGGCCAGGTGGCTGGAATCGACCCTGTTGACCTGGCCCATGCCGATGCCTACGGTCGCACCATCATGGGCCAGAAGGACGGCGTTGGATTTTACGGAGCGAATGGCCCGCCAGGCAAAGGCCAGGTCGCGCATGGTCCGATCGTCGGGCTCCTTGCCGGAGACCAGCCGCCAGTTGGCCGGATTGTCGCCGGGGGTGTCGATCAGATCCTGGGACTGCACCAGGAGGCCCCCGTCGATGGGGCGCAGGCTGGGCTGGTGGCGGGGTGGACGCTCCACCTTGAGGATTCGGAGGTTCTTCTTGGTCTTGAGGAGGTCCAGGGCCTGGTCCTCATAACCGGGGGCCACGATGACCTCGGTGAAGATGGGCTTGACCTGCTGGGCCATGGCCAGGGTCACCGTCCTGTTGGCTGCAATGACACCGCCGTAAGCGCTCATGGGGTCACAGGCGTGGGCCTTGCGGTGGGCCTGGGCGATGTCATCGCCGATGGCCAGTCCACAGGGATTGGAGTGTTTGACCACAGCCACCGCGGGCTGGTCGGCGAAATCCCATACCGACCGCCAGGCAGAATCGGCATCCACATAGTTGTTGTAGCTCATGGCCTTGGCCCCGCCCAGTTCGGTGGCGGCGGCGAATCCCGTCCGGTCCAGCGGATCCAGGTAAAGGGCGGCCTCCTGGTGGGGGTTCTCTCCATACCTGAGTTTGTGGGAGAGCCGCCAGGTCCTCGTAAGGTTGGCCGGCGCGGACCCTGTACCGGTATCTGCGTCATCGGTGCTGGTCCAGTGCTTGTCCGTCCACTCGGCGATGGCGGCATCGTAGGATGCCGTCATGGCGAAAGCCTTGGCGGCCAGGGCCTGACGCTCGGCATGGTCAAAGCCGGTTCCGGACCTCACCCGTTCCGCGGCAAGGGGGTAGTCGGCAGGGTCGGTGATGACGGCCACGCTGGCATTGTTCTTGGCTGCCGCCCGGACCATGGCCGGACCACCGATATCGATCCTTTCCAGGCAGGATGCCGGGTCGGCACCCGACAGGACCGTCGCTTCAAAGGGGTAGAGGTTGACCACGACCAGGTCGAAGGGCTGGATGTCCATCTCCTTCAATTGCCTGGCGTGATCCGGGTTGGTCATGTCGGCCAGGATGCCGGCGTGGATGTGGGGATCCAGGGTCTTGACACGCCCGCCGAGGCACTCGGGGAATCCGGTCACAGCCTCGACCGGGGTTACCTCCACTCCCAAGGACTCCAGTTTGGCGGCCGTGCTGCCCGTGGAAACAACCTGGGTACCCGCCTGAACGAAGGACTTGGCCAGTTCCTCCAGCCCCGCTTTTTCATAGACCGATACCAATGCCCTGGTGATCCTTCTGGTGGTGACAGCCATGGCGCTCCTTAGATTGGTTGGTTACTGGTTCGGAAAATGGTTCTTGGACTTCGCGCTCCTGGCCCTGCCAGAGGTAGGGCCCTGGTGCTTCTGCGTTTCGGAGGAGACAATGCGGCGTGGTTCCCTGACGGGGTCCTGCCCAGGTTTGGATTCATTCCCATCCCGGTTCCCGTGGTCGGTTGGATGCGTTTCGTCGCCCTCCCGAGTGTCCTCTCCGCTCTGTTTCCGGGTCTGGTCGTCATCATCCTGCCCGGTGAGGCCGGTGACCAGGGCCCCCTCCTTCTGAATATGCGATTCGACCTGGTTCCACAACACCAGCAGGGATCCCGCCAGGATGGTCATGATCCAGCTGGTTATAAGGCCCATGCCCAGGGATATGGCAATCATCTTGCCGGATGCAGAGACGGAGACCCCCACCGAGGCCAGGCGCTGGGTGCCCAGGGCCCCATTGGACAAGGCGAAGAGAAGGATGGAGATGACCAGGCAGATCAGCCAGGCCAGGACCATGGCCAGGGTGGCCAGCAGAAAGCGCTTGATGACGGTCCTGGAGAGAACGCCATGCTTGCGGACAGTCGCTATCAGGCGGTAACTGCGTGGGCCCAGGAGAAGCAGGAAGCCAAGAATCAATCCGGCCAGAAGGGGAATGTTGAGCAGGAGTGTCCTCACCTGCGAATTGGTAACCGGATCGGGGAAGAGACCGAAGAGGGGAACCGACGGCAGGCTCTTGGCATGCCCGGACCAGAGGGTGAAGGAGGCCAGGTCGCCTATGGCGAACCCGTCGGCAAGGAGCCAGGAAAAGGCCCAGATCACCATGGTGGGCAGCCAGGCCAGGGAGGCGATTGAAGTGACGACGGATGAGGCGGTACCCATGCGGGCCAGGTGGAAGAGTCGGCCCACGGCATCGTGGTAGAGGGCCAGCCAGCATATCAGGGTGATCAGCCCCATCAGGAGGAAACCCCCTGCCAGGGCTGTACCCCAGGAGAGGCCCAGGCGGACCGATCGACGCAACCAGGAGGGAATCCCGGCCTGGACCGTGGACTCCCACCAGTCATGGAATCCCTCGGAGGTGACCAGGGCCAGAAGGTATCCGATGAGGAAAACCAGCGCGGTTTTGAAGAGTATGGCGGGTGTGGTGTCCACCTGGACCGTCTGCGTACCCTGGAGGATGATCAGGTTCATGACCATCCAGGTCAGGGTGCCCAGACACCACCCTCCCGTGGAGGTGCCGAACCGGGAGACCAGGGCCCTGATCAGCCAGATCATTCCTATGGTCAGGAGGAGGGGAATGATGGTCAGGGTCAGTGACCCGGCGGTGAAGCCGCATCCCTCGGTGAGGAGGATCAGGGTCTCCGTCAGCGGGACCGTGGCAATGGAGAGGGAGGGGCCGCCCTCCTCTATCGAGATGATGAGGAGCATCAGGGCCATGCAGACACCCAGGGTCACGGTGTAGATCGCCATGGCCAGGAAAGCCTCCAGAGCCCCCCTACCCCAGGTCCTGAGACGGGAGATCATATGATGGCATGCTCCCTGAGAATGTTCCTGGTCAGTTCGGCGGTCTGGCCGGGGGTGGTGCCGACCGGAATGCCGACCGATTCCAGAACCTCCTTCTTGTCCTGGGCGGTTCCCTTCCCACCGGAGATGATGGCTCCTGCGTGGCCCATCTGCTTGCCCTCGGGGGCGGTGAAGCCAGCGATGTAGGCGACGATGGGTTTGGTCATGTGGGTGGCGGCCCACCTGGCTGCATCCTGCTCGGCCGTGCCGCCGATTTCGCCGATCAGGACACAGGCCTTGGTCTCCTCGTCACGGTTGAAGGCCTGGAGGGCCTCAAGGATGGTGGTGCCGACGATGGGATCGCCGCCGATGCCCAGACAGGCGGTGAAGCCGATGGAGGCCAACTCACCCATCAGCTGGTAGGTCAGGGTGCCCGACTTGGAGACAAGTCCGACAGGTCCCCGGCCCACGATTCCGTCCGGGATGATGCCCAGATTGCTGCCCCTGGAACCGGGCTGTGAGGGCAGGGTCATCAGACCTGGGCAGTTCGGGCCGACGATGCGGCATCCCCGATCCTGGGCCAGGGCCACACAGTAGGCGGTGTCTGCCACGGGGATTCCCTCGGTGATGACCACGATCAGGGGAATCCCGGCCTGGATGGCCTCCACCATGGCATCCTTGGCGAAGCGCGGAGGGACGAAGATGACCGAGGCTGCAGCATGGGTGGCCGTGACGGCCTGGGTGCAGTCGGCAAAGACCGGAACGGACTCGCTGGTTCCGTTTGCCAGGGTGAATTCGACCCTGGCGCCGGCCTTGCGGGGGTTGACCCCGCCGACGATCCTGGTACCTGCCTGAATCATCCTGGCCGTATGGACCATGCCCTGGTGGCCGGTCATGCCCTGGACTATGACCGTTGCCCCGTCTTCGATGAACAGGGTCATCGTGCACCCTCCTTGAAGTCGGAAGCTTCCTCGGCAGCCAGACGGACGGCCTGGGCGGCCGCCTCCTCCATGGTGTCGGCCACCTTCAGTCGGGCATCATGGCTGTCCGCGATGATGCGCAGGCCCTCCTGAGCGGCGTTTCCATCGAAGCGGACGACGATTGGTCTGGGGTCGTCACGGTGTGCGACGGCCTGTACAATGCCCTGGGCCACCTGCTCACAGGAGGTGATGCCTCCGTAGACGTTGACCATGACGGACCGCACCTGGGGGTCGGAGAGAACCACATCCAGGCTGGTCTCCATGACCTGGGCCGAGGCGCCGCCGCCTATGTCGAGGAAGTTTGCGGGTCTGACCGCCTTGCCCTGGTCCTGACCTGCCCCGGAGACCGCATCGAGGGAGCTCATGACCAGGCCGGCGCCGTTTCCGATGACTCCGACCTGACCGTCCAGGTGGACATAGTGAAGACCGTTATCCTTGGCTTTGCGTTCGTAGGGGTCGTCCTGTCCGCTGTCGGAGAAGCGGGTCCATCCGTCATGACGGAAGGCGGCGTTGCCGTCCAGGGAGATCTTGGCATCCAGGGCATCGAGATGCTTGGTTGACTCGTCGTCCGGGTCCCCGACCTTGGCCAGGGGATTGATTTCCACCAGGGTGGCGTCGCAGTCCTGGAAAGTCTCCCACATATGCAGGAGGATGTCGGCCGCCTGGTCCAGATCGGCGTGGTAGAAGCCGATGCGTCCCGCCATGGCCTTGGCCGCCTGGCGGTCGAAGACCTCCAGTGGGCTGATGTGCAGGCGCTTGACGGACTCGGGGTGCTGTAGGGCGATGGCCTCGACCTCGGTGCCGCCGTTGGCCGTGGCCAGAACGTCGTAATCCCGCGAGGCCCGGTCCACGGAGATGGAAACGTAGTATTCGTGGAGGATGTTTTCGGCCTTGGTGACCAGTACCCCCTTGATGGGATGGCCGGAAACGGACATGGGGAGGATTCGCTCAGCCAGCTGCACGGCCTCTTCCCGGTTGTCTGCACGCTTGACCGCGCCCGCCTGACCCCGGTGACCGATGGTGGCCTGCCCCTTGATCATGCAGGGGTACCCGATGGTGTCGGCGGCTTCTCCGGCCTCCTCGGCTGTAGCGGCATAGATGGCCCTTGGCTGGGGAATACCATGTTCCTGAAGCAACTGCCTGGCCTGGTACTCATAGAGATCCATGGTGTCTGCCCCTCCCCTCTGTAGTCAGGCCGGCATGTTGAGCAGGCTGGTTACCGGATATGCGTCCAGGGCCTCACGGCCGTGCAGGCCATTGAGCTCCATGACAAAGCTGAATCCGGCCACCTGGCCCCCGGCCTGCTCGATGAGGCGGGCTGCGGCCTGGGCGGAACCACCGGTGGCAATCAGGTCATCAACCACCAGAACACGCTGGCCGGGCTTGATACAGGACTTCTCAACCTCTATCTTGGCATTGCCGTATTCCAGGGAATACTCCTGGGACAGGGTCTCGGGGGGCAGCTTCCCCTCCTTGCGCAGGGCCAGGAATCCCTTGCCCTCTTTGGCGGCGAGCTGTGGGCCGATCAGGAAACCGCGAGCCTCGAGGCCGGCAATCAGGTCGAACCGGTCGGACGGCATGGGGAGATTCCTTTCCATGGCCTCAAGCAGGATGGCCAGGCCACGAGCATCGGCCAGGGCCGGGATGAAGTCCCGGAAGAGGATACCCTGCTTGGGGAAGTCGGGTATGGTACGAATCAAGGAGATGAGATACTTGGCGTCGTCCTCGCTCACGCCCTCGAGCTGTCCGATTCTGATATCGTCCGAATGAGCCATGGTCTTCTTTCTGTCTCGCTCCTTGGATCTGATAAGACTCTGTAATCATACCTGTTCAATATCACAAGGAGGGTTCCGCAACTATAGGTCTCGAAACAGGTCCCTTGCCGACCGGACAGGCTCAGCCAGGACCTACTGACGCGAAGCTGCGGACTTGTCCTCATTCTCATCGGCCGTGTGGGAGTCGTCTTCGGAGCCGGAAGCGTCATCTTTTGCTGACTCATCCTTCGGGGCTTCGTCATCGACCTGGCCACCCTTGACGGATGCGGTCTCATCAGTTGACTGCCTGGTCGAGTCGGCGGCCGCCCCATCGGGGTTCTCGTCCTTGTCCGCATTATCCTCGCCCTCTTCGATTTCGGGCAGGGGGTTGCCGTTTTCATCCACCTCGTCGTCATGGACGTAGGCGGGGACGATCGGTGGCTTGGTGATGGCCTGGATGCGCCAGCGTGAGAGGGAACCCTCGGAGTCGAGGACCACCTGTTCCTTTTCCTGGTCGACGGAAACGATCTTGCCCAGAAGTCCCGTGCTTGTGGCCACTTCATCCCCAGGCTTCAGGGAGGCGCGGAAGTCCTGAACGGCTGTTTGCTGTTGCCTGTTCCTGCGGCTGCTGAACCACATCATCACAATCATCAGGGCGATGATGACGATCATAAAAAGCATGGATTCCATAATTCCTGTCGACTCCTCAAATTGTGGCCGGAACGTTCAGTCGGCCATGCAAGCTGTCCGAAGTATTCAGTCTAAAACAGCTTCATGACATCCTTGGCCGGTTTTTTGCCCAGATGTTCCCAGGCCTTGGCGGTTGCCACACGCCCCTTGGGGGTGCGTACCAGGAAGCCTTCACGGACCAGGTAGGGTTCGCACACGGTCTCCACGGTTTCTGATTCCTCCCCGACCATGGCGGACAGGTTGTTCAGGCCGACAGGCCCCCCGTCGAAACTGTTGACGATGGCGTTGAGCACGGCCAGGTCCAGGCGGTCGAGTCCTTCGGAATCGATCTGGTAGAGGGAGAGGGCATCCTTGACGTCGTCGGGGCCCACTGCCGCCAGATCATGGACGATGGCCCAATCGCGCACCCTCCTCAGAAGCCGGTTGGCTATTCTGGGTGTGCCCCTGGATCTCAGGGAAAGCTGGTGGGCGGCGTCTTCGTCCAGGGAGAGACCAAGGACCTTGGCCGATCGCTCAATCAGCTTTTCGAGCTCCTCGTGCGGGTAGAAATCCAGGTGGGCCGTGAATCCGAACCGGGCTCGGAGCGGGGATGGGAGCATCCCCTCCCTGGTGGTGGCCCCGATGACCGTGAACCTGGGCAGGGTCAGAGGAATCGATGATGCTCCTGGGCCCTTGCCCACCATGACATCGACACGGAAGTCCTCCATGGCTATATAGAGCAGTTCCTCGGCAGCCCTGGGCAGGCGGTGGATCTCGTCGATGAAGAGGACCTCACCTGCTTCCAGGGAGCTGAGGATGGAGGCCAGATCACCTGCATGCTGGACAGCAGGCCCGGAGGTGATCCGGATGGGGACCTCAAGTTCGTGGGCCACGATCATGGCCAGGGTGGTCTTGCCCAGGCCGGGGGGGCCTGCCAGGAGGATGTGGTCGGGTGCAACACCGCGCTTTTTGGCTGCTTCCAGGAAGAGCCTGAGTTGGGCCTTGAGCCTGGGCTGGCCGATGAACCCGGCCAGTGTTTCCGGACGAAGTTCCTCGTCGCTGACTGGCTCACCCTCGATGGGTTTGGCCGAGACCATGCGCAGTGATTCCTCATTGGCATCCAGATTGGCGGCTTCATTCAGGGAACCTGCCATGTCAGCGTCCCCTATCAAGGAGGGCCAGGGCCTGTTTGAGGACCTTGGGTACGTCCTGCCTGCCCAGGGGCATCGGGAAGTCACCTTCCTGGCTGACCTGGTCGACCGCCTGCTCGGCATCATGCTGCTGCCATCCCAGGGAGATGAGCCCTTCGACCACCTGGTGGCTGCCGGAATCCCGGTTCGGCCTCTGCTGGGAACCATCCGGGTTATTCAGGTCCAGTTTGCCGGAGAGTTCCAGGATGATTTTCTGGGCGCCCTTTTTGCCCAGGCCTGGAGACCGTGACAGGGCCGTGGAATCACCGTCGGCAACGGCCTGGGCGAGTTGGTCGGGGGTCAGGGTCGAGAGGATGGAGAGGGCCACACGGGGGCCTACCCCGCTCACTTTCTGCAGTTGGGCGAAGAGACTCTTGGAGGTGCGGGAGAGGAATCCGTAGAGGGTGACCGAATCCTGGGAGACATTCAGGGAGGTGAATACCGTGACCGTGGTTTCGGACCTCATGGACCCCAGATCGGACTGGGGCATACGAACCTCGTAACCCACCCCCGACACATCGATGATGGCACATCCCGCCTCGATGGCGGCCACCCGTCCTGACAGCATAGCCAGCAATTGATCACCTCCACGTAATGGACCCATGTACTCGAACGTCTGTTCGAATCAGCTTACATGTCTCTGTGGACTCCCCCACGCCTGTTTTGGTGGGCCGCCGCCTGCGCCCACTGACGCTGTGCGGGGGTCAGGTGCTCCTCGCGTTCGCCGCCCTGAAGCGCCCCGGCCGGACGCAGGGCATGGCAGATGGCCTGGGCCAGGGCATCCGCCGCATCGGCGGGTTGGGGCAACCTGTCCAACCCCAGAATCCGGGCCACCATGCGCTCGACCTGGATCTTTTCGGCCTGGCCATTTCCTGTTACGGCCATCTTGGCCTCGGTCGGCGTGTGCAGGGCCACAGGTATCCCCCTCTGGGCTGCCACCAGCATGGCCAGACCGGCCGCCTGGGCCGTGCCCAGGACCGTGTTCCTGTTGGACTGGGCAAAGACACGTTCAATGGAGACCACATCCGGACTGAACAGGTCCATCTTCTCGCTCAAGCCCTGGTAGATGGCCAGGAGACGGAGGTCCTGCGACTGGTCCGGGTCGGAACGGATCACATCGACATGGATAAAGGAAAGCCGGCGCGATGCGCCGGCTTCGATGACACCGACGCCGCAACGGGTGAGCCCCGGGTCGACGCCGAAAACGATCATTGATTCACTCTTCGTCCAACTGGGCCAGGACGTCGTCGGGTGCGGTCCAGTTGCTGTAGATTTCCTGGACGTCGTCCAGATCGTCCAGGTTGTCAATCAGCTTGGAGACCTTGCGGGCCGAATCCAGGTCCAGGGAGACCTCGCTCTTGGGGTTGAGGACCAGGTCGGCGGAGTCGTAGTCGATTCCGGCATCCTGGAGGGCCTTGCGAACCGTGACCATATCGCTGGGACCGGTCAGGACGGTGAAGCTCTCGCCGTTGTCCTCGACATCCTCGGCGCCCGCCTCGGCCGCCTTGTCGAATACCGTGTCGTAGTCGGTGCCTTCGGCGGGGACCACGATCTGTCCCTTGCGCTCGAAGTTGAAGCTGACCGAGCCGTTCTGGGCCAGGGAGCCGCCACCCTTGGTCAGGGTGGAACGGACCTCGGCCGCGGCACGGTTCCTGTTGTCGGTCAGGCACTCGATGATGATGCCCACACCGGCCGGTGCGTAGCCCTCGTAGACGATCGTCTCGTAGTTGGCCGCCCCGGCCTCCTCGCCTGAACCGCGCTTGACGGCCCTGGAGATGTTATCGGCGGGGACCGAGGACTTCTTGGCCTTGACGATGGCATCGTACAGGGTGGGATTGCCGTCCGGGTCACCGCCACCGGTCCGGGCGGCGATCTCGATGTTCTTGATCAGCTTGGCGAAGAGCTTGCCACGCTTGGCGTCGATGGCTGCCTTCTTGTGCTTGGTGGTGGCCCACTTCGAATGCCCTGACATATGACTCCTGACGGTACGAATGCATAAACGAATGGAATTCTAATTTGGCTCTTTGACAATCATAGGGGTCGCAGGGGCCTGGTGCCAACCCGCTTCGCTCTGGGGAATGCCCGGATCAACGGCCCGGGTTGGCCGTCACGGTTGCCCTTCTGAGCGGATTCCATCCCCTGCGGCCAGGGACTCCCTCCTCCAGGGCCTTGGCATATACCTGGAGGATCCGGTCGGTCACATGGTTCCAGTCGTAGTCCATGGCCCGTCTCCGGCCCCGGTCCGCCAGGTCCCGGCGGCTGTCGTACCGGCCGAGGAGCTCCAGGATGACCCGTGCACAGTCCATGGGGTCGCCCTTGGCGAAGAGCCTGGCGCTGGTCCCCTCCTGGGAGACGTCCCGGAAGGCCTGGAGGTCGGAGGCCACGACGGGGCATCCTGCGGCCATGGCCTCGGTCAGGACGATGCCGAAGCTCTCCCCACCGGTCTGCGGGGCTATATACATGGTCAGGCTGTGATAGAAGGATGCCTTGTCATCATCGCTGATCCTGCCCAGGAAGAGGAAGTGCTCGGACAGGTCGGGGTCGATGTCCCTGAGCATCTTCCTGGCCTCCTTCTCCCCGTCTCCTGCGCAGAGGAATCGGACTCCGGGCATTGCGGCCAGGATGGTCGGGGCAGCCTGGGCAAGGATGCGGAATCCTTTGCGCTCCTCCTTCATCCGTCCCAGGAAACCGATGGTGGGGGCTCCCGGTCTTCCCTCCCACTCGCGTTCGGGAGTGGCCTTCCGGAAGAACCCCGCATCGATGCCATTGGGGATGATCTGGGTGTCTATCCTGTCGGTCAGTATGTGCTCCGCGGTCTGCAGGGCGGACGGGCTGACGCAGATGGCCTGCCGGATGTTGGCAAGGTAGCTGCGCAGGTAGGGCCGGGTGATCCGCATGGCCAGCGGGTATGTGTCGAAGGAGGCATGGAAGGTGGCCACGTACGGGCAGGGGGCGAACCCCCTGATCAGGGGCTTGTGGCTGAGGCTGGGTACCTCGGGCTCATGGAGGTGGAGGATGTCGAACCGGCCCTGACGGACCCACTGACGGGTGACACGACCGGCCGAACCGAAGTAGCTCAGGTTGGCCACTGATCCGTTGTAGGGGACGGCGAATGAAGACCCGGTGGTCTGTACCCAGAGGGGCATGTCATTGGTTCGTCGCCCCGGGGCCAGGACCTGGACCTGGTGTCCGCGCTTCATCAACTGCTGGGCGAAGTCGCGAATGTGGAGCTGGACGCCTCCCGGGGTCTCGAAGGAGTATGGCGAGATGATGCCGACCCGGAGATGTCTCCCCCCCAGGGGGTCGAGGGTGGTGATACCTGAACTCGTATCTTCCATGACTGCCCTCAAGACCGGTCCCCCTCTCCCCTGCCCTGCCGTTTCCGGATTTCGACTCGTATGTGTTCAGGTACCCCGTGCATCCTGGACAGGTCCAGATCCTCGATGAAGATCGGCTGGAGCATGTGCCAGTCCTCCGGGTGCTCCCCGATGCCCCGGGCCCACTGGTCGACCCAGGCCTGGGTCAGTTCCCGGACGGCCCGGTCCCGGGGAAGATCCTGGAAGGCCTCGGTGTCTATGGGACCGTCGATCGAGCAGATGTATCCGCGTGGTGTACCGGCCTGTCGTCTGCGTTCACCACTCAGCTTCTCCCGGTACATGTTGACCGTGTAGAGCGGGAGATGGGAATCCAGGGCGATGACCGCAGGTCCGGCAGCCACCCGGATCCACGAGTCAAAGGCTCTGACGAAGACCCCGTTCCGGCTCAGGTCCCGATCCGCCAGGAGGGGGACGACCTGTCCCGGATCCGACAGGATGCCGGTCAACCGTTCGATGATTCCCGATTCACCGGTCAGGATGATCCGGATGCCCAGGTCACGACGAATCTGGGCAAAGGCCTCCAGGAGCGACCGGTCACTGAGCCGTTCAGCCACCGTGGTCACGGGACCAACGGCCCTGCCGGCCCAGAAGCCGGCATAATCCCAGTTGCCCTGATGCCCCATTCCGATCGGCACGGACCGGGATTCGATCATGGCCTTGGCCGGGTCCGGGAAACCGGTGCCGGCGGGCCTGATTCTGGCCAGGAGCTGTTCGGGGCTGCGGGCGCCGACGGTCAGGGCTTCGGAAAAATAGGTGAAATAGGAGCGCATGCCCAGTCTGCTCACATGGCGGAGCCGCTTCCTGCCCGCAGACCCAAGCACATGGGTCAGATTGGCCTCGAGCTGCTTGACCCCTCCGATGCGCAGGAGCCAGGAGATGTCGGCGGAGAGGAGGAAGAACCCTCGTAGCAGGGTTTCAGGCACCCACCGGGCATACCGTGCGGTCAGAATCAGTAGGCGGTCCAGCATGGGGCCTCACTCGTGGCTGGGATCGGCCGGCCGCGGGTTCCTGTTCATATCTTGGCTGACATGACTGATGCGTTGCCAGACCGTGACGATGCCCAGAAGGGCGAGGGCCACCAGGAAGCAGCTGAGGACCGCCAAGGGGAGACCGGCACCTGTCAGGGCCATGCCCACCAGGATGATGACCAGGCGGTCGGACCTGGTGGCGATGCCGTTCTTGGCTTCGAACCCCTCGGCCTCAGCCCTGGCCCGGGCGTATGAGGTGACGAAGGAGGTCATGATGGCGAAGAGGGCTGCGGCCATGCCGATCTGGGCCCAGATATCAGGTCCCTGATGGGACCCGTCAGCCATCCAGAGAACCTCATGGCGACGCAGATAGACGATGACACCGGTCAGGACCGCCCAGTCGGCGATCCTGTCCAGGGTGGAGTCCAGGAAGGCTCCGAACTGGGTGCCGCCACCGGTCATGGAGGCCACCGACCCATCCAGGGAGTCGAAGGCCACCAGGATGGCCAGGACGATGGCCCCGGGCAGGAGCCAGCCGGTCAGGCCGGTGGCGATGGCGACGATGACGGTACCGGCAGCGCCGATGATGGTCACCCCGTTGGCGGTGACCCCGATCCTTACCAGGCCCCTGGCAATAGGTGCGATGATGCGTTTCCAGGGGCGACGTAGATGTTCGAACATGGTTCCGTCCTGCCTCAGGCCTGCTCTGAAGCCGTGGCCGAGGTCTGCGAGGTGAAGTCGTCAACCGAGTTGATCTGGACCCTGGTCGAGATGGCCTCGGCGATCCAGGCCCTGGCGGACTCCACGGGAACCCCGTTGAGCTGACTGCCATCCCTGAATCGGAAGGAGACCGCATTCTTGGAAACGTCTTCCTCGCCGGCAATCAGGATGAAGGGGGCCTTGGACTTGGCCGCATTGCGAATCTTCTTGCCGAACCTGTCATCGGACCGGTCGATCTCGCAACGAACCATGTCATCCCTGAGGGTCTCCAGGAAGGATTCCAGGTGGGGGGCGAACTCATCGGCCACCGGAACCGCCTGGACCTGGACCGGGGCCAGCCAGGCGGGGAAGGCGCCGGCGTAGTGCTCCAGGAGTATGGCGAAGAAGCGCTCAATGGAGCCGAAGAGGGCCCTGTGGATCATGACCGGGCGCTGGTGTGACCCATCGGCGGCCACATATTCGAGCTGGAAGCGCTCGGGCAGGTTGAAGTCCAGCTGGATGGTCGAGACCTGCCAGGTGCGCCCGATGGCATCGCGGGCCTGGACCGATATCTTGGGACCGTAGAAGGCCGCTCCCTCGGGGTCGTCCACCAGTTCCAGACCGGAGTCCTTGGCCACCTCGGCCAGGGTGTTGGTGGCCTCCTCCCAGACCTCGTCGGACCCGACGAACTTGTGGGGGTCCTTGGTGGAGAGCTCCAGATAGAAGTCGTTCAGTCCGAAGTCCTTGAGGACCTTCAGCACGAACTGGAGGAGACTGGTCAGCTCCCCCTTCATCTGGTCACGGGTGCAGTAGATGTGGGAATCGTCCTGTGTCAGACCGCGTACACGGGTCAGGCCGTGGACCTCGCCGGACTTCTCGTAACGGTATACCGTCCCGAACTCGAAAAGCCGCAGGGGCAGCTCCTTGTAGGACCGCTGCCTGGACTTGAAGATCAGGTTGTGCATGGGGCAGTTCATGGGCTTCAGGTAGTAGTCGAAGCCCTGCTTGGTCACCTGGCCGTCGGAGTTCTGCTCCTCATCCAAATGCATGGGCGGGTACATCCCGTCCTTGTACCACTGGAGGTGTCCGGAGATCTCGTAGAGGTGGCCCTTGGTGATGTGCGGCGTCTGGACGAAGGAGTAGCCGTTCCGACGGTGCATCTGACGGGAGTAATCCTCCATGGCGTTGATGACCGCGGCTCCCTTGGGATGGAAGACGGGCAGGCCGGGCCCTATCTCGTCCGGGAAGGAGAAGAGGTCCATCTCGGCACCCAACTTGCGATGGTCGCGTTTGGCGGCCTCCTCCAGGCGGGAGATGTAGGCCTTCAGGTCATCTTTGGAGGCCCATGCCGTGCCGTAGATGCGCTGGAGCATGGGGTTCTTCTCGTCACCGCGCCAGTAGGCGGCGGCCGTCCTCATCAGCTTGAAGCACTTGATGTAACGGGTGTTGGGCAGATGGGGCCCACGGCAGAGGTCGCTCCAGACCGTCTTCCCATCCCGGTCCAGGTTGTCGTACATCGTCAGCTCGCCGCCGGTGGCCACCTCGGTGGCCTCTTCACCGCTGATTTCGGCCTCCTTGGCCCCGATCAGCTCCTGCTTGTAGGGTTGGTCCTTTTCTTCGGCACGGGCCTCGTCCTCGCTGACCACCCGCCTCTGGAAGCGCTGGGAGGACTTGATGATCTGCTTCATCCGCTTCTCGATCTCCTTGAGATCGTCAGGGGTGAAGGGCTTCTCGACGTCGAAATCGTAGTAGAACCCGTCCTTGATGACCGGGCCGATGCCCAGTTTGGCATCCGGGCGGATCTCCTGGACGGCCTGGGCCATGACATGGGTGGCCGAGTGGCGCATGATGGCCAGACCGTCCTCGCTGGTCAGTGCGATGGGCTCGACGGAATCACCCTCGTGGAGGGGGGTGTAGAGGTCGCGTGGCTGGTCGTTGATCCTGACCGCAATGATGTCCTTGTCATCAGCAAAGAGCTGGACTCCAGTCTGATCCGCTGCCACCTCCTTGTGTTCACCGCTCAAATTTATGGAGATGTTCGACTGTGTCATGAATGCCGTCCTTGCTATCGGAGCCCGCGTTACAGGGTGCAGGCTGGACATGGTTATCGAGGACAGATTATGTCGTAAGTCAGACAAGGGCGGGAATCATGGTCCGG
This sequence comes from uncultured Bifidobacterium sp., assembly GCF_945269915.1. Classification (GTDB taxonomy): domain Bacteria; phylum Actinomycetota; class Actinomycetes; order Actinomycetales; family Bifidobacteriaceae; genus Bombiscardovia; species Bombiscardovia indica. The sequence continues at coordinate 27,555 of NZ_CALYOY010000027.1, forward strand.
CCCGGACCCTAGTCCTCGGGGCTCCGTCCGGGGCCCTTGTCGCCCATGGAACGCAGAAAGTCCTCAGCCTCCTTGACCAGCTCCTGGGCGGTCGGATCATCCAGCTGGACGTTCATCTGGTCTTCCGACTGTTTGTCGGTCTCCATCTCCAGACGGTGCACGTAGCTGGCCAGGTCGTCGTTGCAGTGGAGGAGGACGGATGCCTGGGCCTTCCACTCCAGTGCCTTACGCGGCAGGTTCCCCTGTTCCAGGTCCATGCCCAGCATGGAGGAGAGTCTTTCCAGGAGCTGCAGGGTGCCCTGGGCGCATTCATCGCTGCCCAGGTACTGGGGCACGGACACCCAGACGGATTCGGTCGTATACCCGTCCTGGGTGGCCAGGGCATCAAGGACCGTGGGGATGCCGATGGGGCCGGAATGGCCGTCCGTGTCGGTCAGGGCCTGGTCGCTGGCCAGGTCGTCGATAGGCAGGGGCCTGGTGTGGGGGCAGTCGGCGAACATGGAGCCCAGGGTGATGATGGAATCCACCTCGTAGTCCTCAACCATGTGGATGCTCTGCCGACAGAATTCGGTCCAGCGGTAATTCGGCTCGGGGCCCATCTCCAGGAGGAGGGTGTGGTCCTGATCGATCTGGACCAGGTAGAACTTGGTGGACGGCCAGATGATCCGCCTCCGGCCCTGTACATGACAGAGCATGGGTCGCGACATCTGGTAGTCGTAGAACCCCTCGCCCTGGATATTGCCCACCTCGCGGGAGTCATAGACATCGAGAAGGTGGCGGATGACGTTGGTCGAGGCTGAGCAGGCATCATTCCAGCCGTCAAAGGCCGCCACCATGACGCAATGCTGCTTGGCTTCTTCTCTCATACCTCTCACATTACCGGTAGGAAGCCGCTGATACGCGGGGTATGCCATCAGCGGAGGGTGGGCGACACGCTCTTCTTGCCTCATTCCGCATTCACGGATATAGTAGTTACTCGTGCTCAGGCAGTCATGCCTATGGCTGGTTGAAGTGCGGGCATAGCTTAGTTGGTAAAGCGCGACCTTGCCAAGGTCGAGACCGCGGGTCCGAGTCCCGTTGCCCGCTCGAGGTTTTCGAGCAGTTTAACCAATACGGTGGGTTAGCCAAGCGGTTAGGCAGCGGCCTGCAAAGCCGTATAGACGAGTTCGACTCTCGTACCCACCTCTCTCGCAAGAGAATGACCCGGGCGGTTGGCGCAGAGGTAGCGCACTTCCCTGACACGGAAGGGGTCACTGGTTCGAATCCAGTATCGCCCACGAGGATCGCGGTTATGCGGTCGTTCAGGATTCCGGGCGATTGGCGCAGCGGCTAGCGCACTTCGTTCACACCGAAGGGGTCGCAGGTTCGATTCCTGCATCGCCCACCCCAATCCGATGTGTGAGCTACCGTTGGTTCGCCGTTTTTCGTGTTCCCCTCCTTTGTGGGTTGGTCTTTGATGTGCCCTGCAACGCCTGCCGTTGAATCTGGTCGAGGATAGGTACCTAAGGAAACAGGGGCCAGGTCCAACATGATAATGATTTATCATTGGCCCTTCAGGATCTGAGTTCATCGATGAGCACCGCTGAAGCACACCTGGTCGATTTTTCCTGAAATAACCCGATTCGACACGTACGCTGAGCTCGAAGCTTGTGATTGACCGAGGCTTGTGATAATTTGCTATTTGTTCCCTGTAGGTGCAGATGGCGAGGTATTGAGCCGTCGTTACGGATGAAGGGTGGTGGCATGCTGATGGAGCGGAGTCCTCTTGTGCGGACTTCGATGGCTCCTGCCGCTGTGCTCAGCGGGTTCGAGCAATGGTTGGCCCGAACCTTTGAACTGAGACCTTTCGTATAAGGTGTGTCATACTTCGGCGATCCGAGCGTCGGGTCGCGGTCCGATCCTCAGAGATTTCCCATCATCGTGGATTTTTCCGGGGTTCGATATTCAATTCCCCTCCGGCAGCGTGAAGAAATATACCCCCCCCC
>NZ_CALYOY010000028.1 GCF_945269915.1 uncultured Bifidobacterium sp.
TGGTCGAGGGCAGGCCCGAGCAAACCGCTGATTCATTGACCATCCTTGCCCGGGATGAGGATGCCCAGCTGGGTCTTGAGACCAGGGTCGAGGCCATGGCCGGGGGATCCCTGCGGATTCGGCACACCCTGCGTAACCTGGGCGTCGACCCCTTCCTGGTGGAGGGGCTGGAGGTCCGTCTACCCCTGGACGATGAGCAGACCCAGATTCTGGACTTCGCCGGTCGGCATGAGCGGGAGCGCAGTCCCCAGCGTCATGACCTGGCAGACGGGGCCTGGGTGCGTGAGTTCCGCTGGGGCCGTACCGGGTTCGAGGGGCCCGTGGTCATGGTCGGCACTCCGGGATTCAATTTCCATCATGGGCGGGTCCTCTGCGTACAGCCGGCCTGGAGCGGCAACACCGTGCTCAGGGTGGACAGGAACAGCGCCACCCCGGCCGGTGTCAGCGCCGGTGAACTCCTCCTGCCCGGCGAGGTGGTCCTGACCGAGGGGCAGGAATACAGTACGCCCTGGATCGTGGTCACGGCCTCCGATCATGGCATGGATCCGGTGATGAACAGCCTGCATGACTGGGAGCGTACCCTGCCCGGGCACCCCCGCGAGCAGCCGGTCATTCTGAACGTATGGGAGGCCATCACCTTCGATCATGATTTGGATACCCTGCGCGACCTGGCAGACCGTGCCGCCCGGATAGGTGCGGAGCGCCTGGTGCTGGACGACGGCTGGTTCCACCTCCGTCGCGATGACACGGCAGGTCTTGGCGACTGGTGGGTCGACCCGGCGGTGTGGCCCAAGGGACTGGGGCCATTAGTTGAATATGTCCATGATTTGGGGATGCAGTTCGGCCTCTGGTTCGAACCTGAGATGATCAACCCGGATTCCGACGCCTACCGTGCCCATCCCGAATGGGTCATGCGGGCCTCCTCCAGGAACCCTGAACTTCAACGCAATCAACTGGTCCTGGATCTGACCAACCCTGAGGCCTTCGACCATGTGCTGGAAGCCATGACCAAGGTTCTGCAGACCTACCAGATCGACTATGTCAAGTGGGATCATAACCGTGACCTACTCGAGGGCGGTGCCCAGGCCAGGGGAGGTGCCCCGGCCGTCCATGGACAGACCCTGGCCTACTACCGCCTTCTGGATACCCTCCGACAACGCTTCCCCCGGGTGGAGTGGGAGTCCTGTGCCTCGGGCGGCGGCCGCATCGACCTGGACGTGATTGGGAAGATCAGGCGCTTCTGGACATCCGACATGACCGATGCCCTGAGCAGGCAGATGATCCAGCGCTGGACGGAGCAGACCGTGGCCCCTGAGTATATCGGGGCACACATCTCCCAGCCCTCCTCACAACAGACCGGCAGGACCTACAGCCTGGACTTCCGGGCGGCAACGGCCGCCTTTGGGTCCATGGGCATCGAATGGGACATCCGTAAGGCCAGCGATGAGGATCTGGAAGGGCTCAAGGCATGGATCGCCTGGTACAAGGCCAATCGTGGTCTCCTCCATTCCGGTCGCGTAATCCGTCTCGACCTGGCCGACCCCTCGGTCCTGGCCCACGGCGTGGTGGCCGCCGATCGCAGCCGTGCCATACTGGCCCACGTCCAGATGGACGAATCCCTGCATAACCGTGGCGTCTACCTACGCGTCCCCGGTTTGGACCCTGAGGCCCGTTACCGGCTCGCCTGGACCGGCCCAGCTAAACCACGGGCCTCCCTGGAGGCCCTGGACCCGATAGGTCCATTGGGTTTATCCGAAGTCACCGGCACCTACCTGGAGCGTGTGGGCATCCGCATACCTCGCTGCCAGCCCGAGACCATCCGTCTGATCGACATTGTCCGGGTCTGAGCCGCCATCATCAACCCTCTCGATAAAGGTGAAGGAGTACTGAACCATGAACCCAATGAGCCTTATCCTGGGAGCGCCTGACTGGATTACCCTGAGGACCGACACCGACAGCGAAACGGTGTCGGGTGGCAGGCCCTTCCACATGGCTCCCGATGCAAGGGTCGGTCTGAAACCACACTCCGAGCAGGCCGATGCGTCCTCCGTAACGGTCTGCCTGACTGCCGGCTCAACGCCAGTCCGGTCCCTGAGCCTGCGCTGGACCAGGGCCATGGCGGCCGAGGACCTCTACCTGGGTGATGCCTGGGAGCGTGGCTACGGCCGCATGGCTTTCCAGACCATGCGCGCCAACCGGTTCATGCCCTGGTACCTCCTGGCCGCGGGCGAGGAGGACGCCGACGGGTATGGGGTGGCCACCGGTGCCAATGCCTTCTGCTTCTGGCAGGTCGACACCGCCGGGATCACCCTCGTCCTGGACCTGCGCAATGGGGGCGCAGGCCTGGTCCTGGACGGGCGGGAGCTTGAAGTCGCCACCATCGTCAGCCTGCGGTATCCGCTCCAGGAACGTGAGGGCGATCAGGTCTTCGCGGTGGCCAGGGACTTCTGTTCAAGGCTCTGCCCGAACGGCCTGATGCCTTCGGAGCCGGTCTACGGAAGCAACAACTGGTACTACGCCTATGGGGACTCCAGCCGCTCCCAGATCCTTGGCGATGCCTCATACCTGGCCACCCTGACCCGGGGCAGCACAAACCGCCCGACCATGGTCATCGACGACGGCTGGCAGGATCACCACAGGCTTGAGGACTACAACGGGGGGCCCTGGCGGCGCGGCAACGATACATTCGGTGATATGGGCGACCTGGCCGATGAAATCAAGGCCATGGGGGTCAAACCCGGTATCTGGTTCAGGCCCCTCCTGAACGAGGATGAGGGGATTCCCGACCAGTGGAGGCTCTGCCACAACGGGTGTCTGGACCCATCCCATCCGCAGGCGCTGGACTACATCCGTCAGGACATCGCCACGCTGGGGGAGTGGGGGTACCAGCTGGTCAAGCATGATTTCAGCACCTTCGACCTTCTTGGCCGGTGGGGTTTTGAGATGAACCCCTGGCCGAGTCCGGACGGCTGGCACTTCCACGACCGGAGCCTGACCAGCGCCCAGGTGGTCAAGAAGCTCTACGGGGCCATCTTCGAGGAGGCTTCGAAGACCGGGATGCTGGTTCAGGGGTGCAATGTGGTCGGCCACCTGGGTACCGGCTTCATGCAGATCAACCGCACGGGCGACGATACCAGTGGCCTGCAGTGGGAGCGGACCAGGCAGATCGGAGTCAACACCCTGGCCTTCCGCCTGCCCCAGGACGGGACCTTCTTTGCCGCCGACGCCGACTGTGTGGGCATATCCGACACGATCGACTGGGAGCTCAACCGGCAGTGGATGGACCTGGTGGCCCGGACCGGCACCCCACTCTTCTTCTCGGCACGCCCCGGCAGCCTGACACCGGTCCAGGAGGACCAGCTCAGGCAGGCTCTGGCCATGGCCTCATCCGGTGGCACCCATGCCATCCCGACCGACTGGCTGGCCAATGACTGCCCCGAGATCTGGTCTGATGACAGCGGTACCCACCGCTACTCCTGGTACCAGTCGGCCGGGCTGGAGTTCACGGACCGTCCGGAACGCTACGACGGGTACCTCTCCGCCATCTAGGGCGCACGTGGAGGCGGCTACCGCATAGCGACCTTCTCTCGCCTTTCTGGTCCCAAGTTCACTTGGAAACCTGATTCGGATTCGCGCAGAACGACCTGTGGCCCCGTCCCAGCGCATCAGCTTTGGGACGGGGCCACAGGCTTTCGGGGAATCGGGGCATCAGCCGGTGTTCTGGAGACCGGCGGCGACACCTGAAACGGTGCAGAGGATCAGGTAGATGAAGTCGGCCTGCTGGCTGGAGCTGAGCTCCTCCTTGTCGTTGCGGCGGCGCAGGGCGCGCAGGGCGCGGACCTGGGTGACCGAGAGGGCGTCCACATAGGGGGAGCGGATGCGGATGGCCTGACCCAGCACGTGGCGGTGCTGGAGGGGCCATTCGTCGCCCACGATCTGCAGGACCCACTTGCGGGTCAGCTCCATCTCGCCCAGCACCTTCTGGCTCAGGTCGTCGCGGTCGCCCAGGGCCAGGTACATCTTGGCGATGCGCTCGTCCGTCTTGGCCAGGCTCATCTCGATGTTGTCGATGAAGGTGCTGAAGAGGGGCCATTCCTCGTAGGCCTGGCGCAGGGTGTCCAGGTCGCCGAACTCCTCGCAGGCCGTTCCCAGGCCGTACCAGGCGGCCAGGTTGATGCGGGCCTGTGCCCAGGAGAAGACCCAGGGTATGGTGCGCAGGTCGTCCAGGGACTTGGCGCCCAGGCCTCGCTTGGCCGGGCGGGAGCCGATGGGGAGCAGACCGATCTCGTTCAGGGGGGTCACGATGGAGAACCAGGGGGCGAAGTCGGGGGTGTGGAGCAGATCCAGGAAGCGCTTGTGGGCCGAATCATCCATCCTGGCGGCCATGTCCGCATACTTCTCGGTCATGGTCGTGTTGCGTTCCTCGACGCTGGGGGCCGACTGGAGCAGGGTGGCTGCGGCCACGGACTCGATGTGGCGGATGGCCAGTACCGGGTTGCCGTAGCGGGCGAAGATGACCTCGCCCTGCTCGGTGAGCTTGAAACGGCAGTTCACGGAGCCCACCGGCTGGGCCAGGACGGCCCTGTTGGCGGGGCCGCCACCTCGACCCACCGCGCCGCCGCGGCCGTGGAAGAGGGTCAGGTCGATGTCGTGGCTCCGGGCCCACTTGGCGATCCGTTCCTGGGCGGAATGGAGGGCCAGGGTGGCCGAGACCGGTCCGGCGTCCTTGGAGGAGTCGGAGTACCCCAGCATGACCTCCATCTTGCCGCCGGTCTCCTTGAGCCGTGCCTGGACCTCGGGGATCTTGATGACCTCCTCCAGGACGTCCACCGAGTTCTGGAGGTCCTCCAGCTGCTCGAAGAGGGGGATCACGTCGATGACGGGAACATCTTCGGCATGCTCGAAGGCCAGGCGGTTCAGCTCATAGACGTCCTTGACGTTCTGGGCCGACTTGGTGAAGGAGATGATGTAGCGACGGGCGGCCTTCTGCCCGTTGCGCTTCTGGATGGCGCCCAGGGCACGGAAGGTGTCAAGGACCTCGTGGGTCATGGGCTGGAGCTCGCCGCGCTCGCCGTGCAGGCCGTGCTCACGGATGTCCTCCAGGGCACGGGCGTGGACCAGGGAGTGCTGGCGGAACTCCATCTCGACCATGTGGAAGCCGAAGGTCTGGGCCTGCCAGATCAGGTCCTGGAGGGGGCCATAGGCCTGACGGACGGCCCCGGCCTTGGCCAGGGAGTCCTGAACCACCTTCAGGTCGGCGATGAAGTCGTCGCAGCTGCGGTACATCAGGTCGGCATCACGCTGGATGGTGGCGGTCAGCCTGTCGGCGATGACCAGGACCACGGCCCGGTGCAGTTCCCTGTGGGAGATGACCTGGGCGCGATCGGTCAGGCGCTCGCTCATCTCCTTCTGGTGGCTCCACAGGCTCCGCAGCTCGCTGCTGGGCGGGGTGGTGGTCACCTCCATGGTCATGTTGCGGCCGACCGTGGCGGTGGCCTCCTGCAGGGCTTTGAGCATGTGGTCGGAGAACTTCCGGGCCACCTTGCGTGAGACCTTGGCCGTCACGTTCGGGTTGCCGTCCCTGTCGGAGCCGATCCAGCTGCCGGGGTGGAAGAAGGCGGGGCAGACGGGCTTGACCGTGCCGGCCTTCTTGCCCAGCATCCAGTCGTCGAAACGGCGGTAGACCCGGGGAATGGTATCGAAAAGCGTGGCATCGAAGATGTCGAGGATGGTGTCCGACTCCTCCACGGGGGTGGGTTTCTTGGCCGCGATGGGGGAGGTGCGGAAGAGGGCGTCGATCTCGTTGTGGAGCAGGCGTTCGTTCTCCTCCTGCTCGGACCCGCCCAGACCGCGGCGGACGGCCAACAGGTTGGCGATGCGGCGGATCTTGCCCTCGACGGCCTTGCGCCTCGCCTCGGTGGGGTGTGCGGTGAAGACCGGATGGAACTCCAGCTTCTCCAGGAGCTCCGAGGCCTTGGCCGGGCCCGTCTCCTGGAGGAGCTGGCTGTAGGCGCTGGTCATCTCGTTGATGGGGTCGGTGCCCTTGACCTCCAGATCGACCTTGCTCTCGCGCTCATGCAGGACGCGCACCCGGTAGTTCTCCTCGCAGAGGTTGGCCAGGTGGAAGTATGTGGTCAGCGCCCGGGCCAGGAGCTGGGAGTCCTTCATGGATGTGTCGTCGATCAGGGCGACCGCCTTGGCCAGCCCGTCCTCGTCGGGCAGGGGGTCCGAGGGATGCCTGTTGAAGTGTTCGGCGCTGGCGGTCATGACATCCTCGCGCAGCGAATCGAACCTCTTGAGCAGGTCCTGATCGAATTCCCCCAGAACATCCCGGAGCAGTCGCAGGCACAATGCCATGTCCTCGCCCAATGACCGGGGGAGGTGACGTTCCTCCGGGCCCTTCGTACCGGTGCCGGATGTGACCAGGGTCGCATCCGCCGCCGTGATTTGCTGATTACTATCTGTCATCAGTCCTCCTTGCCGAATCTCCGGTTGCCTGGTCATCAACCATTCCGCGGCACCTCCGCGGTTATTGGTGGTCGGCGTTGCAGGCCCACAGCCTTCGAGTCAGCGGCTCGGCTTCATTCTAGGCCGCCTGTGGCATATTTCCGTTACATCATCGACTCGGCATTTCCGTTGCATCCCGTCAGGGGGTCCGTGCCCTCCCCTCGGCCGCACGGAATGGGCCCCAAGGTCCATGGACGGATGGTGAAAGCGGATCTGCCCGACATGCGGGCAAGTGCCGCGGATGATGGGACGGCTGGTCGGTTATGACGCGGTTGTGTGGCCTGAGTGGAGTATGAATGTAAGGGTGAAAATCAAGAGCAGCAGATCGGCCGACCGCAACCCTGGCAGAACGGCGGCGGGCGCCAACAGGGTCAGCAAGTACCACACCCACTCCATCCCCTTGGATATGGAAGACATCGAACGGGACTATGACAAGCCCATCGTCGACGCCTGCATAGCGGCCAAGACCAGCCTCATCGTCCGGGTGGGGATGCTGGAGCTGGGGGCGGGGACCGGAAGCTTCCGGGTGCGGCAGATGATGCACCGGATCGCCTACCCGATGGGAATCCACGTCCGGGCCGATGTGAACCTGACGGACATCGAGGCCTCCTGCACGGATGGTGCATCACGGATCACCGAGGTGGTCGACCTGCCAACCACCGGTGTCAACACGGAGCGGATCTGGCTCCTGGAGCACTTCGCCGACTGGCTCAGCGTCAACTGTGGGCAGAGCAGCACCTATCACGCCATGCCGGCGGTTTCCAAGGAGCTGGTCGAGAACCTGGATGACCCCCATGTCTATGCGGCTGCCCGAAAGGCCATCAAGGACCTCCTGGCCCATGACGCCGAGGCGGCCAAGGCCCTGAAAGAGGCCGCGGCAACAGCGGTGGAGAACCAGGACCAGATAAGCCAGAGCCGCATCGAGGCCGCCCGGATGGACACCATGACGGCCGTCGGGTTGGGTGCCGTCGGAACCCATGGGAGCCATGACCACGGTGGGAACGAGACCGAAGCGCCGGACCCGGATGAAGGATGCCAGGAGCAGACCGGGAAGTCCGGGTCATCCGAAAGGGACGCTGTGACCGAGCCTGGCGGGAAGGCCAAGGAGGCAGGGACCGAGGTTGACGGGAAGAAGCGGACCGGAACCGACGGCGCCGGGAAGAACCAGGTCCCTCGGTCCGCGCCGCACTCTCAAACCGACAACAGGGGGGTCACCGTTCGCCAGGCTCATGAGCGCCTGAATCTGATAGAGCGCCGCAAACCGTTGTATTCCGCCGTGTTCTCGGGATTCGCCGCAGCCGTGGCCTGCTCGGCCTTCGTCTTCCTCTTGGGGGGCGGCCCCTTCGACATGGCGGGTGCCTTTGTCGGGGCAGGGGTCGGCCAGTGGGTCCGTCGCCAGATGCTTGGCCGCAGGATCAACCAGTTCTTCGCAACTGGTGTCTCGGTCATCATCGCAGCCCTGGCCTGTGTGGGCACCCTGCGCCTGGTCGGTTTCTTCGACCCGGTGGCCCTGAAGCACGACACCGCCTATATCGGGGCCATTCTCTATGTCATTCCCGGCTTCCCCCTGGTCACCGGCGGGCTGGATATAGCCAAGCTCGACTTCCCCTCGGGGGTGCAACGCATCACCTACGCCTTCTCGATCATCCTGGTCGCCACCCTGGGAGGCTGGGCCGTGGCCAGGATGGTCATGCTCAACCCGCAGGGGTTCGAACCCATGGCGCTGAATGCCTGGGTCCTGGCCGGGCTCCGCCTGGTCGCAGCCTTCTGTGGGGTCTGGGGATTCTCGGTTCTCTTCAACTCGCCCCAACGCATGGCCCTGGTCGCGGCGATCATCGGGGCCCTGACCGACACGATGCGCCTGGAGATGCAGGATCTGCTCAACGTGCCTCCCGAGATGGGCGCCTTCCTGGGTGCCTTCATGGCCGGCATCCTGGCCACGGTCTGGCGGTCATCGGTCCGTCATGGCTACCTGCCGCCGGATTTGGGCTACCCCCGGATCAGCCTGACCGTGCCCTCCATCGTCATCATGGTGCCGGGCCTCTATATGTACCGGGCCATGTTCTACCTGGGGCAGTTCAATACGCTGAACGCGCTGGATTGGGCCTTCCGGGCCTTCATGGTCATCATCTGCCTGCCGATTGGTCTGGTTATGGCCAGGGTCCTGACGGACAGGTCCTGGCGTTACGACATATGAGGGCAGGGCCTACCCCCGGTTGTAACCGGCTTCGTAGGCCCTGAGTTTCAGGAGGTGCGGTATTCCTGGAGCGTCGCTCTCGGTACCGGCCTGCTCAGTACTTCATTCCCATGGCCGAGCGGACCTGGTCCAGGGTCTCCTCGGCGACCTGGTCGGCCTTGCTGTTCCCCTCGGCCAGTACATCGTGGATGTAATCCATGTCCTCGGCCAGCTCTGCCCTGCGCTCGCGGTGGGGGGCCAGGAAGGTGTTGACCGACTCGGTCACATAGGCCTTGAGGGCGCCTGCTCCGGAATCACCGATCTCCTCGGCGATCTCTTTGGGGTCACGACCGGTCACCAGGCCGGCCGTGGTCAGCAGGGCGGAGACCTGGGGGCGGTTGATCGGGTCGAAGGTGATCCTCCGCTCGGAATCGGTGGGGGACTTCCTGATCAGCTTGGCGGTCTCTTCGGCGGTGGCGCCCAGCATGATGGAGTTTCCATACGACTTGCTCATCTTGCGTCCGTCCAGGCCGGGAATCTCGGGGGCATCCGAGAGGATGGCGGCCGGTTCGGGGAAGATGGTCCTGCCGCCTGCGTAGCGCTCATTGAAGCGGCGGGCGATGGTCCGGGTCAGTTCCACGTGGGGCAGGTTGTCCTTGCCGATCGGAACCACATTGGCCTTGCAGAAAAGGATGTCGCAGGCCTGATGGACAGGGTAGGTCAGCAGAAGACCAGTCAGGGCATGGCCACTGGCCTCCATCTCGGACTTGACCGTGGGGTTGCGGTGGAGTTCGGCCTCGGTGACCAGGGAGAGGAAGGGGAGCATGAGCTGGTTCTCGGCCGGGGTGGCCGAATGGGTGAAGATCATCGTCTTCGCGGGGTCGATGCCTGCGGCCAGATAGTCCAGAACCAGGTTGAGGACATTGTCCTTCATGTGCTCGGTGGTGTCGCGGTCGGTGATGACCTGGTAGTCGGCTATGACGATGTTGGTGTGGACCCCCCGGTCCTGCATCTCGACCCGTTCCTTGATCGAGCCGAAGTAATGGCCCAGATGGAGACGGCCGGTGGGTCTGTCGCCGGTCAGCATCGTATATTGGCCGGGGTTCTCCTCCAGCTTGGACAGGGTCTGGTCCGACAGTTTCTTGGCGGTCCTGAAGCTCTCGCTGATTTCGTTTCCCGCCGCTGTGACCTGCTCTTCGCTCTGCATGGAACCGCCCTTGTCGAAATGCCGAAATGCCCTTGGAAATTGCTTTTATCGTAAAAGTCCGAGTAGACAAGATGTGCAGGTGGTAATCTCGTAGGTAATGCAAACTTACATTCATGGTGCCTAAGTGCACGTTACCTGGCGAAGGGGGTCGGATGGGCCGCGGACGTCAGAAGGCTAAGCAAACGAAAATAGCCCGTAAGCTCAAATATCTGACAACTGATACGGATTATGACGAGCTGGCCAAGGAATTGAGCGGCAAGGAACCCGGCGAAGAGCACACCGACCCATTTACGATGGTCGAGGCTGAATACGGCCGTGCGGGTTCATCCAAGAACACCTCCAAGGAATCCGATCCGGCCGATACCCCTGATTCGCCTGATACGGCTGTTGCAGAGCCCGCTCCTGTGGACGATGATCTGGATGATTATGCCCGTTGGGCTGCCGAGGCGGCGGCCAAGGCGACGTCCGGCGAGATGCCGGTGACTCCCAAGCCCCACAAGCGCATACCCATTCCCGTTCCCAGCATCCTGGGGCATCATGCCCCCAAGCATGTCCCGGCTGCGAAGTCCAAGGCTGCGAAGTCCGAGGGCAAGTCCGCGTCAAAGGTGGCCACGGCGGCCAAGGGCACTAAGGGCATCAAGGCCACCAGTGCCAAAGCGGCGGCCCCCAAGACGTCCGAATCCAAGTCGACCGCAGGCAAGGCCTCTTCCAGGGCATCCGGTTCCAGATCGGCGGCCGCCAAGACTGTTTCCAAGGCTTCGACCAAGTCCGGTACCGGTACATCATCCCCAACCAAGTCTGCTGCGGGCAAGAAGGTCACGGCTGTCAAGGCTCCCGCCAAGACGGCCTCAGCCAGGGAATCCGGTGCGAAGAAGACCGGCTCCAAGAAGACCAGATGAGCCAGTGCCTCCAAGGTTTCAAGGGTCCACGTCTTTCCTGGCGTAAACCCTCAGTCGTTTCGGATTTCGGATGATTCACTCGGGGACAGCGGTGGGTGAGAATCAGACCAGAGGGAGCAGCTCGTGCAGGTCATCGCGTTCGCCGACGGCACTGATGTGGCCGGCCTCCCGCTCCTCATTCCATCGGGTCACCCCTGCGGCCAGGCGTAGCCAGACTTCAGGGTCCAGTTCAATCACATCTGGCGGGGTCAGGTTATGGGGGTCCGAGGCCGGGCCATCCAAAATCTTGACGGCTCCCCAGGGGGCCACCCTGACCTCTACTCCCGGCCCCGGGGCCTTGATCTCCAGCATGTGCAACGAGTAGCGTACGGCCATGGCAACCTGACGGCGGGGGACCTTCGGATTGATGGTCATCCGTGCGGTCGCATCATCGGGGTCGTCCAGGGCCTGCTCGGCCTCCTTGGCCAGATCTCGCCAGGACAGGAAGTCCCGACGGCCCTCGACCACGTCCTCTTTTCGTATGGCGCTCATGCCTCTATTGTGGCGCGATGAGGAAACCGGCGTGTCATCCCGCTTCTCCCGGCATGGTGGATTCCTGCAGGACAGGTTTCATGCGCCCTGGCAGAGGGTATGAAAAAGGGAACCTGTTGCCCTCGCGCATGCAGCCGAAGCCATCAATCATCCTATTGAGATGAATGGGTGGACGTGCATGGCGCTGGGTCAGGCTCCCTTCCGACCGGAACGGTTCAGGCCTCGGTTCCCTCCTGGAGAGGGGAATCGGTGTCCGTGGACTCCTCACCCTCATCCTTGGCCAGGCCCAGGTCAACCGGCGATGAGCTGTTCTCCCAGGGCTCCTCCCAGGGATCGTAATCCGGGTTCTGCTGCTTGTATACGAACAGAGCGACAACGCCGGCCAGCAGCGTGCCGAAGAGCAGTGCAAAGAACTTCCAGCCGTTTGAAGATTTATTCTCCATGTTTGGCTCCTTTCGACGACGATATGTCGGTCTTGCCCAGATTGGCCGACTTGCTCACCATTCTAGTGGATGGAGGAGAACGGTTGTGGCGACGGGCCGATTGAAGCACGGAAAGAGCACACGGGAGGCGGCGCCAGGCCGTTCAGATGGCCGATCCTCCAGCATGCCTGATGAGGAAGGGAATGGGTTGCCACCACGATCTCGGTGTCGGCGGATGGGGTGGCGGGAGCCGGGGTAGAGTGGGCACATGGTCAACGGCAACTACACCAATCCGGGAGGCTCAGGCAGGGGGTCCGGCGGACCCCTGACCTACATGCGCAGGCGGTGGGGCGATGACCTGCCCTTGGTGACCATATGGATCACCCTGATCTGCGTCCTGGTCTGGCTGGTGCAGATGGCCGCCTACCTATTCAGGTCGCAGAACTACCTGTTCGTCCTGGTCAACCAGCTGGCATTCGCCCCGGCCCTGGCCCTGCGGCACCCGTGGACCTTCGTCACTTCCATGTTCATGCACTCCACCAACGTGACGCACATCCTCTTCAACATGATCACCCTATGGGTGGTGGGGCCCGTGCTGGAGCGTTCCCTGGGGCGGTGGCGCTTTCTGGCCCTCTACCTCCTGAGCGGGCTCGGCGGCGATCTGGGCATGATGGTCTACGCCTTCCTGGTGCCGAACGGGTGGAACATCTCGGCCATCGGCGCATCCGGGGCCCTCTTCGGACTCTTCGGTGCCATCCTGGTGATCTACCGACGCATGGGGATGGACATCCGGTCCATGGTGGTCTGGATGGTCATCAACTTCTGCATGCCCCTTGTCGTGCCGGGGATCGCCTGGCAGGATCATGTGGGCGGCTTCCTTATCGGTCTCCTCTGTATGGTGGCCCTCGACCGCATCGCCGGTCGGGCCAGGAGCGCGAGGTCCTTCACAATCCGGTGGGTCGGCATCACGGTGGTCTTCCTGGTGGTCATCACCGCCCTGGTGCTGCTCTGCAATGCGACCAACCCCATGCCTCCCATGTGAGGTGTATCCCCGCCGACTGTCGAGGCTGTCCCCGTGGCGGATGTCATGGTTGCTGTGCAGGCGGTGAGTGATGCAGGAGGAGGGTGTACGGCATCGGTGTGGTTCTCCACCTGTAAATAACAAGCGTGTAAGCTATCCACAATTGTTGATAAAAGTGTGGATAAGCTGCGTATAAGTATCGGAATCTGGTGCATATGCCAGGTGGAAATGTGGATAAGTCCTTTGGGTTTTGCCTATATAGAGCGGTTTCCTAGGCTTATCCATCTATGTGCGATCACCGAAAGGAAAAATGTGGATAAGTCGGACGTCCAGAGCGTGGATATGGATTCCCGCATCGGCACCTGGGTACAGAAAACCCCGGACCGCCTATCCACATGACAGCGGTTCCGGGGTTTCGGAAGGATGACTTGACTCAGTGCCACCACATGGTCATCAGGAATCCGACCAGGAGGATGCCGAAGCCCACCGCCAGGTTCCAGTTGCCGATCCTGGGGATCGGATAGACGTTGCCACGGGTGGAGGAGATGTAGTAGACCACAATCCAGATCAGGCCCAGCAGCATCAGGGTCACGAAGAGGGGGACGAACCAGCGCGGGTTGGCCTTGGTGCCCTTGATGGTGTCCTCCACGCGCTTGGTGTTCTCCTCCTGGCGCTGGACGATGCGACGCATCTGGGGGGTCATGTGCTTCTTGTCGACGCTCTGGTTGAGGACGGCCTCGACCTTGTCCATGGACAGGCCGAACTCATCCTCGTCCATATCCTCATCGGAATCTCTATTCTCAGACGTCCTGGAGTCATTTTCCCTGGACTCAACAGATTCCTGCTTCTTGGACTCGCGGGACTTCCCGGTCCCCTGGGCCTCGGAATCCTTGGACTCATCAGCCGTGGCGTCTCTGGTTTCCTCCGACTTGTCGGATGCAGACTTGGACGTGGGCTCCTCGGTCTCAACGGCCTCCCCGGCCTTGACAGGTTCCTCGTCCACCGCCTCGTCCTTGTCATGGAGCTGATGCTCTGCCATGAGAATATTCTCCTTCATTTGGTCTACTAAGACATAGTAGCGGTTAGACTCGAACGTAATACTATCGCAGATGGGAATGAGGGGTGCAATGGCCAGGAGGACGGGCAGGCACGGTGCTCGAAGGTCCCTGATAGGTACCTTGTCGGTGGCTGTCATCCTGGCATTGGTCGGGTACATGCTGGTTGTGAACATCCGTGTCAACCGGACCGTGACCGTCACCTCCGATACGGCGGGCCTGGTCGAGGAACGCGAGAGCAAGGTCGCGGACCTGCGCCAGGACATCAACTCCATGAGCAACCAGATCAACGCCCTGAAGAGCCTGACGGACGACAGGGACGGGTCCAATTCCGGTGAGGATGCCGGGGCGGGTACGGTTCTCAAGGCCGTTCAGGGTCCCGGGCTGACGGTGACCCTGAATGATTCCCCCCTCTGGCAGCAGAAGGTGGGACAGGACGGTTCGGCGGCCAATATCAACGATTACGTGATTCACCAACAGGACGTGGAGAGTGTTGTTAACGCCCTCTGGGCCGGTGGGGCCGAATCCATGCAGATCCAGGACCAGCGGGTACTGCCCACCTCGGCCGTGCGCTGCGTAGGCAATGTGCTCCTCCTGCATGGCAGGAAGTACTCGCCGCCATATAAAATCGCTGCCATAGGTCCGACCGACAGAATGAACAAGGCCCTCAATGATTCACCATCGATCAAGGTCTATAAGGAGTATGTGAATACGCTGGGCCTGGGATGGAAGGTGGAGAATTCCGACAACCTCAGATTTGCCGAGGCTACGGCAGTGCTCCAGCCCCTCCAATACGCATCGGTGGATGAGAAAGCGCAGCAATGACATCAGAAGAGCCAGAAAACAAGGACGCCGTTGACCCGGGTCGGGAAACCGGTCGGGAGCCCGAAAGGGGCCGTAGCAGGCTGGTCTCGGCGGCGGAGGTCCTGGGGGAGCTGCTGATAACCCTGGCTGTCCTCTGTGCACTCTATGTGGTCTGGCAGCTCTGGTGGACGGGTGTCCAGTCGGAGCACCGGCAAATCGAGACCCGTGAATCCTCCGCATGGAGCAAGCCCGCCTCCGGTGATACCAAGCGTGTCGCCCCGCCCCAGGGTGGTGAGCCTCCGGTCGAGCCCAGGTCGGCCTCCGAAGGCGACCTGATGGCCCAGCTCTACATTCCGCGTTTCGGCGAACACTGGGAGCGCAACGTGGTCCAGGGCACCTCACCCTCCCAGCTGGCCTACGCAGGCCTGGGACATTACCCCAACACGCAGATGCCGGGCGAGGTCGGCAATGTGGCCCTGGCCGGTCACCGTGCCGGATATGGTGAGCCGCTGGCCCATGTGGATGAATTCAAGGTCGGCGACGCCATCGTGCTGCGGACCAAGGATTACTGGTACGTGTATCACTACACCTCCTACAGGATCGTCCTGCCCGACCAGGTCGACGTGATTGCCCCCAATCCCGAGAACCCGACCGGTCCGGCCACCAAGAGGATGATCACCCTGACCACCTGCGAGCCCAAGTATTCCACGGCCACCCACCGCTGGATCAGCTGGGGGGAGTTCGACTATTGGGCCAAGGTCTCCGATGGCGTACCCAAGGAGCTCATGGGCGACAAGGGGGCCGATGTGGTCTTCGCCCAACGGGCCTCGACCCCCCTGGCCAAGGTCGGCTCCCTACAGAACGTGATCCTGGCACTGGTTGCGGCCTACCTGGTCATCTACCTGGCGGCCCTGATCGCATGGCGCTATCCGGTCCTTCGTGAGATCAGGGAGGGCACCAGGCCCCGTCCGGTGGCCAGCATCTATGGTTGGCTCCTGCGTCACCAATCCGGCATAGCACCGATTCGTTGGATTCTGATGATCCTTCTCGTCCTGGTCGTCGCCTGTGCCCTGCTGGAATGGGGCTTCCCGTGGCTGGCGACCAATGTGCCCTTCCTCAGGCAGATGTCCAACTACGCAGTCTGAATCCTGACGCGGTATGAGCCCGGGGCCCGCCAGCTGTTGAATGAAGCCGGGGTCCCGGGCTCATGCATGGATGCTGTTGGGGTCCGTTCCTTTGCCGCATGCCGACTCGAGATGGCCCCTCCGCTCTCGGAGATACGGAACCCTACTTGACGGTCTGCTGTTCGCGGGTCACTTTCCTTTCTTCTGATGGTGGGTAACAGGCAGCCGCCCCACAACGCAGGTTGTGGGGCGGCTGCCTGTTCATGTACTGCGGTTTTGGGAGCTGACCCAGGTCAGTTGCTGGTTGTGACGGTCACGGCCTGGGTGCCATCGACCGATGTTCCCGGTGCCGGGCTGACGCCGGTCACCTTGGCGGTGTCCGAGTTCGGTCCGGACACGGAGACGTTGGTGATGCCCAGGGCCGAGAGCCTGCGCTTGTAACTGCCGAGGGTATCGCCATTGAACGGGGGGATGGGGCCGCCGGTAGTGGTCAGATTCACGGTGTCCTTGGCCTTGTCGATGGCGGTTCCAGCCGCCGGATTCTGAGCGGTCACCTTGGCGTTGTCATCGCCCGGGCCGGTGACGTTGATCTTGACGCCGTCACCCAGCTCCTGCTTGGCCTGGGCCAGGGTCTTGCCGATCAGGGATGGCATGTTCATCCCGCTGGATACGGTCAGGGTGATCATGGCGCCCTGCTGAATCGAGGAGCCAGAGGTCGGGTTGGAGCTGATGACCGTGTTCTTGGGCACCGTATTGGAGGCTTCCTCCTGGATGGTGATGTTGAAATGCTGGCTCTGCAGGATGTTGGTGGCCTCATCCTTGGACTTGCCGGCCACGTCTGGCACCTTGGTCATGCCCGAGGAGATGTAGAGCAGGATGCTGCTCCCCTGGGGAATACTCTGCCCGCTGGCCGGGTCGGTCCGGGTCACATGGTCCTTCGGCACGTCGGGGCTGTCTTCGACGGAGGCCGCCGGAGATACCTTGAAACCCGCCTTTTCCAGGGTCGTCCGGGCCTGGCTCTGGCTCTGTCCCTTGACGTCGGGTATGGCGGAATCCTTGGGGCCTGCGGAGAACCAGACGGTTACCGTGGACCCCTTGGGGGCCTGGCTGCCGCCCTTGGGGCTCTGCTTGGTGAAGGTGCCCTTGGGTTCGGAGGAATCGGTGTCCTCCTTCTCCTGGTACTTGAAGCCGGCGGCCGTGATTTTCTCCCTGGCCAGGATCTTCGACATCTGGTTGTTGATGGTCGGTACCGTGGCGGTCTGCGTATGGTCCCTGCCGAGGACGGCCCAGGCTCCCAGACCGATGGCCAGGGCCAGGATGGCCCCCAGGATGGAGCCGATGATGATCCTCTTCCTGCGCTTGGCCTTGTTCTGCGCCGCCCTGGAGGTCTTCTGGGCGGTGGCGATCGGGGCCTCACTGCGGGCGGGGGCCTCGATGGGGTTGAAGGCCTGTGTGGCTGCCGTGGCCTCGTCGGCCGGGGGGAGGGCGGCGGTGGCGGCCTCCTGCTCGGCGTCCTTCCTTGCCTTCATGTTCGAGAGGTCGGTCAGGGGGTTGAAGGCGGCGGCCACCGGGGTGCCACCGTTCATGTAGGCCATGATGTCGTTCTTGAAAGCCGTCGCCGTGGCATAGCGGTTCTGGCGGTCCTTGGCCATGGCCTTGGCGCAGATGGAATCCCACATCCGGGGCAGTCCGGGCACGATGGTGCTTGGCGGGGTGGCCACCTCGGAGACGTGCTGGTAGGCGATGGCCACGGCCGAATCCCCATTGAAGGGGGGACGTCCGGTCAGCATCTCATAGAGGACGCAGCCGGCCGAGTAGAGGTCGGAGCGCATGTCGACGCTCTCCCCCCTGGCCTGCTCGGGGCTCAGGTACTGGGCCGTGCCCACCACACCCTGGGACTGGGTCATGGTGGCGGCCGAGTCGTCCAGGGCCCGGGCGATGCCGAAGTCCATGACCTTGACGATGCCCTGTTCGGAGATCATGATGTTGCCGGGTTTGATGTCGCGGTGAATGATCCCCATGTGGTGGGAGTACTCCAGGGCGGTCAGGACTCCCAGCATGACCTGCTCGGCATCACGCTGGCTCAGGGCGCCGTTCTCCTTGAGAATGGCCCTCAGGGTCTGTCCCTTGACATACTCCATGACCAGATAGGGCACCCGCTCGTGGTTGCCCTGGTCATCGGTCAGCATCTCCTCGCCCGAGTCGTAGATGGAGACGATGTTGGGATTGTTGAGCTGGGCTACCGCGTGGGCCTCGCGTCTGAAACGGGAAAGGAATATCTCGTCGTTGGTGAGATCGGACCGCATGATCTTGACGGCAACGGTCCTGCCCAGGCGGGTGTCCAGGGCCGTATGGACCTCGGCCATGCCGCCGCGCCCGATCAACTGCCCGAGCTGGTAGCGTCCGTTCGCCAAGGAAGGAGGCAGGGTGATGCTCATAGGGTATCCCTTCGATTCATCGCTTCAGGACCGTCTGCAATGCTGTTTCCATCTTGCGCCCAGGGAAGGCTGAATAGGTTTTTCGCCACGTGGGGCTGGCTGATGATGCGCCTTGGACGGGGTGCATTGGGGTCTATCGTTTCCGTCTGTCCAACCTGTTGATCGAGCAGACGCTGCTCGATCTTGGCCATGGTACGGGAGACCACCAGGGCGTTCACCGGGCGGTCGCGCGGATCCTTGGCCAGCATGGACATGACGAAGTTCATCAATTGGGTGTCTACCGTATCGGGCAGGGGCGGCACCGGGTCGTTCACGTGTGCGGCGGCGATGTCGACCGGGGTGGCCCCGGTGAAGGGTCGGTGACCGCACAGGCCCTCGTAGGCGACCACGCCAAGGGAGTAGATGTCGGATTGGGGGGTGGCCTGGAGACCCTGGGCCTGTTCCGGCGAGATGTACTGGGCCGTGCCCACCACCATCCCGTCCTGGGTGATCTGTCCCTGGTTGGTGGAGTAGGAGACACCGAAGTCGGTGATCTTGACCTCGCCTGTGTCGGAGACCATGATATTGGCCGGCTTCACATCGCGGTGGATCACCCCGTGTGAGTGGGCCACGTAAAGACCCCGGGCCGTCTGGATCAGGATGGGCAGGAGCTCGATCGGGTCCAGGGGTCCCCGGGACCGATAGATGTCGGCCAGGGAGTCGCTGGGCACGTACTCCATGATCAGGAAGCCGATGCCGCCATGTTCGTAGTACTCGAAGAGAGCGGCGATGTTGGGGTGAGCCAGGTTGGCCGAATTGTGGGCCTCGGCCCGCAGCCGCAGGAGCTTGGACTCCTCGTTGGTCAGGTCGCCGCGCAGGGCCTTGATGGCCACGACACGTCCCAGTTCGATGTCATAGCCCTTCCAGACCTCGCCCATGCCCCCCTGGGCCAGGCGCCGGTCGAGACGGTACCGTCGATGGATGAGCTGTCCCTGTATCAGTTTCACTTGGCAGCCTCCTGCATCACGCTCTTCATGATAGGGCCGGCGATTTCCATCCCATAGGAGGAGATGCCGTGGACCACCACGGCGACCGCCACCTTGGGCTTGTCGGCCGGGGCGAATCCTATCATCCACCCGTCATTGGAGGTGTTGCCGTCGCCGATCTGGGCGGTGCCGGACTTGGCGGCCACCTGCATGCCGGGGATCTGCAGTTCCGGGTAGCTCTTGGTGGTCACCCCCTCCATCATCTGGGTCAGGGCCTTGGCGGTGTCCGTCGAGAAGGTCTGCGAGTAGACGGATGGTGTGGTTTCGCTGATGACGCTCAGGTCGCTGGAACGGACCCGGTCAACCAGGGTGGGCTGCATGAGTTTGCCCTCGTTGGCCACGGCTGCGGCCGTCATGGCGTCCTGAAGGGGGGTGGCCAGGGTATCACCCTGACCAATGGAGGCCAGGGCTATCCTGTCGGAGGTCTGGTCGCCGGGGAACTTGGAGGCTACGGCCCGCATGGGGGAACCGGTGGAGTTGGTCCCGTCCAGGGTGATCGTGGACCCGTAACCGAACTTCTTGGCCTGGTTTGAAATGGCCTTGCCGCCCAGGGAGACGCCCAGCTGGGAGAAGGCGGTGTTGGAGGAGTAGGCCAGGGCGTCCTGCATGCTGATCTTGCCGTTGGTTCCATTGCCGGTGGCCGTGGCGTTGGTCAGGTTGTAGGAGGTGCCGGGCAGGGTGTACGAGGCCCCCGCCGGGAGCTCGCTGTCAGGCTTGTATTGGCCTGATTCCAAGGCAGCCGCGGCCACGACCACCTTGAAGGTGGACCCTGGCGGGTAGAGCTGGGAGGTGGCCCTGTTCAGCATGGGGTTGTCGGGGCGGGAGGCCAGGTCCTGGTAAGCCTTGGAGGCGCCGGCGCTGTCATGGCCCGTCAGGGTGCCGGGGTCGTAGCTGGGGGTGCTGACCATGGCCAGGATCCGCCCGGTGGACGGCTCGATGGCCACGACCGATCCGGACAGGTTACCAAGCATCCGGTAGGCGGTCTCCTGCATACGGGGGTTGATGGAGGTCTCGATGGAGGCCCCCTTGTTCTGGGTGCCTGTGAAGAGTGACTTGACCCGGTCCATCCAGAGGATGTCGGACTGCCCGCTCAGGAGGCGGTCCCTGGAGGCCTCGATGCCCCGGTCGGCCGGGCTGGTGATCGAGTAGTACCCGGTCACCGGAGAGTAGATATCCCCGTTCTTGTATTTGCGCTGATACTGGAAGGAATCATCGGTGGGATCGGACTGGGCTATGACGGTCCCGTCCGAGGCCAGGATGGCCCCTCGGGGGGCGGCATACTCGTGGTAGAGGGCCCGCATGTTGCGTGGATCGGCGTTCAGGGAATTGGCCCGGACCACCATGATGATGGTGCTGGAGATGCCCAGGATGACGAAGAGGGCGATGACCGCATTGAAGAGCTGTCGCAAGGCCTTGTTCATGCTGCCCCTCCCTTCACCTGTCGGACCGGGGAACCGACGGTGTCTGCCCGGCTCTCGGTCTCGGCCCCACCCTGGGCGTGACGGCCTTCCGCCTTGCCGGATTGGCTGCCATGGCCTGCTGGGGACCCGTGGCCCTCCCTGTCGATCCCTTCCTCGGTCTCGTGCTGGCGCAGGACCGCCAGGGCCTCGTACTTGAAGGTATCGGAGGAGACCTCGGGAGCGGGCTTGTTGGCCGCGTTGGAGATGATGATCAGGAGGATGGCCAGGATGCAGTTGGCCACCAGGCTGGAACCGCCTGCAGCCATGTAGGGCATGGTCAGACCTGTCAAGGGGATGACCAGGGTGATGCCGCCCACGACCGTGAAGACCTGGAAGGCCATGGTGAAGACCAACCCCGAGGCCAGGAGCTTGCCGAACCCGTCCTTGATCCTCATGGCCGTGATCATGCCCGAGGCCACGATGACCAGATAGAGGGCCAGGACGACCATGAGACCGGAGAGACCCAGCTCCTCGCCAACAGAGGAGTAGATGAAGTCGGAATTGGCCAGAGGGGTAATCCAGGGGCGGCCCTGACCCAGGCCGGTGCCGGTCAGTCCGCCGGCGGCCAGGCCGAAGATGCCTCTGACCAACTGGCCGGAGCCCCCGAAGGCCTTGCTGTACTCGGCATCGCTGAAGGGGTGGAGCCAGGCATCGACCCTGGCCCCGACGTGGGCAAAGACCATGGAGGCCATGACGGCTCCGGCGACGAAGAAGACCGCGCCGATGACGATCCAGCTGGTCCGGCCCGTGGCCACGTAGAGCATGGAGACGAACATGGCGAAGTACATGAGGGAGGTGCCCAGGTCGTGCTGGACGACCAGGACCCCCAGGGAGATCATCCAGACAATGATGATGGGGCCGAGGTCCTTGATCCTGGGCATCCTCATGCCCAGGACCTTCCTGCCGCCGACGGCCAGCTGGTCGCGGTGGTCGAAGAGATAGGCGGCGAAGAAGAAGGCCAGGAAGAGTTTGGCGAACTCGCCGGGCTGGATGGTGTGGGACCCCACCCCCACCCAGATGCGCGCCCCGCCGATCTCACGACCGACGACGGGGAGCATGGGGGAGAGGAGAAGGACCAGGCCAACGACCATGCTGACGTAGGAGAAACGGCGCAGCACCCGGTAGTCCCTCAGGGTCACTACCAGGATGCCGCAGAGGACCAGGGCCAGGCAGAGCCAGACCAGCTGGGTCATGCCCACCTTGGTCGGACTGCCAATCTTGGCGTTGTGCAGGTCGATTCGGGTGATCAGGGTGATGCCCAGGGAACTCAGGATGACCAGGCTGGGCAGGATGACCTGGCTCCCGTAGGGCTGGAAGACCTCCAGGAGGGCCCAGAGCGCGATGAAGAGGACCGCCGTCACCAGGAGCATGGAGGTGAAGGAGCCGGGTATGCCCCCCCCGGTCCGGGCGAACATCTGGAAGAACCCGATGAACCCTACCAAAAGTGAAAAGAGCAAGAGCAGCAGGCGTCGCAGGCGTGTGGAGATCATGAGGAGTGCTGACCGCCCTCTGACTTGCCTGGTGATGACGAGGACGAGGCCGAGGGGGAGGCGACCGGCTTGGTCTTGCTGCTTCCGCTTCCCTGTTCCGTCTTCAGGTTTTTGGCCTCGCGCCTAATCAGGGCGGCATGCTCCTCGGCATCGGTCAAGCTGGAGACCGTGATGCCCTCGTCGAGCTGGTCACGCCAGGACTGGGGCAGGCTGCTCATCTTGATGTCGGTCGACTTGACCGGGTGGGAGAGGGGGACGGCGAAGGCCTTGGTGGGCACCCCTTGGTAAATGGTGACCCTATCGTTCTCCTGACCCAGATAGTACTGCTGCTGGCTCCAATAATAGGCGGCGGCCGTTCCGCCGACCAGGGCCACCAGGACCAGGGCCACGATGGAGGCCAGAATGAGACGGAGCCGACGACGGTGCGAGCGGTCGCGCCTGCGTTGTTCCAGGTGTTCCTTGTGGATGGCATCGGCCACATCGGGGTCGTAGGGATCGTCCGTCTGCGAGCCGTCCTCCTTGAGGATGACCGGAATCTCTCCCGTATCGGGCACGTGGCGCTCGCCGCTCTCCTCACGGGCGGACGAAGGCTGAACCATGACCCCTTGGGTCTCCTCTTCCTTGTCCAGGTCACCGCCCTGGGTCAGTGCGGCGGCCCGCTTGGCGGGTGACTCGTTGGATTCATCGCGGAGCCTGGGCGTGGCCGCGACCGGCTCGTCGAGGATGTCGGCCAGGGCCTCCAGGTTTGAGCTGGCGGCCCCACCGACAAGGGGGGTCTGGTGGGGAAGGTCGAAGGCATCGGCGTCCAGGGCCAGGGTGGCATCGGCGATGATAACGGTGACGTTGTCGGTGCTGCCGGCCTTCAGGGCCATGGTGACCAGTTGCTGGGCGCACTCGGCCTGGTCGGAGACCGATTCCAGGACCTCGGTGATGGTCGAGTCCTCCAGGACCCCGCAGAGACCATCGGAGCATAGCAACCACCGGTCTGCCGGACGGGCCTTGCTGATGGAGATGTCGGGCCGGGGGTCGATGTCGAAATCGCCCAGGACCCTCATGACCACGTTGCGCTGGGGGTGGCTCCTGGCCTCGGCCGGAGATATGCGGCCCGTGTTGATCAGATGTTGGACGTAGCTGTGGTCCTGGGTCATCCGTACCAGCTTGCCCTCGCGCAGGAGGTAGGCCCGGGAGTCGCCGATGTGGGCCAGAACCCAGGAGCCGTCGGCCAGGGCCAGGGCGGTGACCGTGGTCCCCATGCCCGAGAGACGGTGCTCCCGCTTGGCCTTTCCCACGATGGCATCATGGGCGGCGATGACCGAGGTCTCCATCATCAGGGCCAGGGATTGCGGGTCCTGATGATGGTCGTCACACTCGATGTGGGCCAGGGACCTGATGGCGATGGTCGAGGCCGTGTCGCCGCCGGCATGGCCACCCATCCCGTCGCACATGGCCACCAGGCGCTCGCCTGCGAAGGCGGAGTCCTGGTTGTTGCTGCGCACGTAACCCACATCGGAAACGGCCGTGGAATAGAGGAACAAGCGTTGTGATTGGTCGGTCTGGGTCATGGGCGCCTACCTCAACTCAAAAGTCGTGGCACCGATTCGGACGGGCACCTCGGCCGGCAGGATGGTCGGCGCGGTGATGCGCTGCCCCGAAACGATGGTGCCATTGGTGGAGCCCAGGTCTTCGATGGCCCACTGGCCGGTGGCCGGGTCCTCATAGACCCTGGCGTGGTGTCCGGAGACGAATTCGTCATCCAGGACAAGGGTGTTGGAGGAGGAACGACCCAGGGTGATGGGCTGATCCGAAAGCGGGGTGGAGGACCCGGCCAGGGGTCCGTCGATGACCACCAGGAGGGTGGGGCCTACCTGCTGCCCCGATGAGGGCTGGTTGACGAGGACGGGGGAGGTGGAACTGGCCGTCGAAGGTACCCGGCGGCGGGCTGCGCGTTCGCTGCGGCGGCGGGTATGTGAGGTATGGGGCGAGAAGGTCTCGATGTCCTTGCGCAGGGACTGGATTGCCAGCCAGACAAAGACCCACAGCAGAGCCAGGAATCCATATTTGAGGATGGCGAATGTCAGTTCGGTCAGCATAATGATTTCGACCTTACGTCAAGGTCTGGCTATTTACGAATCCTGTTCCTGTGAAGAAGCCCAGTACAGGATGCGGGTGCGGCCAATGGTGATGGTGTTGCCGTCAAGCAGGGTGGCGGCGGGAACCTGGTGTCCTTCCACATAGGTTCCGTTGGTGGATCCCAGATCGCGGGCGACCACGCCCTTGTCGGTGATTTCGATCTGGAGGTGGCGGCGGGAGATTCCTGCATCGTCGATGACGATGTCGCAGGAGGACCCACGGCCGATCGTGGTCTTGGGAGCGGTCAACAGGTACTGCCGACCGTTGATTTCAAGGACGGGGCAGTCCTTGGATTCGCTGGGGGTGGTGACTGGAGCCGCGTTGCCCTGGACGGACTCCGCGCTCAAGTGGAAGTCGCCCTTGTTGAGGTTAAGGTCCTCTTCGAAGATGACCACGACAGGGCCGACAAAAGCGTAATGCTGGCTTTCGGCATACTTGGTGAGATTATCGGCCAACTCGTTGGCCAGGGCTTCGGATCCCCACTGCTCGATCCTGTCGAAGTCCGGGGTGGAGAGTCTGAACCGGTACTCGTTGGGTGCCACCGTGCGGTCGCGACCGACGGGCATGGCCTGCGAGTCTATCTCGCGCTCAAGGGCGCTCGACAGGTCGACAGGCTGCAGATCCTTGGAGCCGAACTTCGAGAAGACACCGTTGACGGCACCTTCCACGCTCTTCTCGAAACGGTCGAGAACGCTCATAGTCATCCCTTTCTAATATAACCCTTTCATAGTACGTGACCGGGGGCAGGGTGGGGGATGAGCCTGAGGATACTTGCAATTTCTTCAATGAAGTTCGACCCTGCAGGCCTTATGGAAGGAGATGGGTGTCATCCGCCTCTGGGGGGTTGCTCGGGCGGCTATGCGGGGTCGAACCGGCCGAGGTGCCTTGATACGGGGATTCACCTTTGGGAGAGCGGAAGCCTATCATCGGTGCAGGTGCATGGTCTGATGGAAGGTCCATGCCGGAGCGCTTGGCAGGAGAAGAGCATGGTCGAAGAGGAGAACCCGAATAAACGGGAGTCC
Source organism: uncultured Bifidobacterium sp. (assembly GCF_945269915.1). Lineage (GTDB taxonomy): Bacteria > Actinomycetota > Actinomycetes > Actinomycetales > Bifidobacteriaceae > Bombiscardovia > Bombiscardovia indica. The sequence goes on from NZ_CALYOY010000028.1 coordinate 25,312, forward strand.
GGTCCCGTTTCGGCAATCGAGGACTTTCCGCGTATGAAGGCCCGCACCCTCAGGTTCACCCTGGGTGCCCCACGGTCCGCCAGGGCCATTGGGGACGGTTCCCGTGCCCTCTTCCTGCGCTCTGATGGGCCGGAGGATCTGGTGACCTCCCTCTGGCTTTCCTCCTTCGATGCGGATGATCACCACCATGAGGTTCTCCTGGCGGACCCCAGGGACCTCCTGGCCGATGCCGACGAGGAGGACGTCCCCGCCGCCGAACGGGCACGGCGTGAACGCTCGCGTGAAGGCGGGGAGGGAATCGTCTCCTACAGCGTGGACCGGTCCGGCAGCCGGGTGGTCTTCACGCTCGGCGGCCAGCTCTGGCTGGTCCAGATAGCCCGGGACGGCCTAAGCGCCTCGACCCGGACCCTGGGGCGGATGGAGGCCGACGGGAGCCGCCACTATGCAGGCCAGGCCATCCTCAACCCGACCATTTCGCCAGACGGGTTCAGGGTGGCCTATTCCACCGGTTCCTCCATGTTCATGGTCCTGATCGGCCGGGAGGCCGGTCTTGACCGTGAGTTCCCCCTGCTCGCCCTGGGTGCCGATGCCGGGCAGGAGACGAGTCTGGGACTGGCCGAATTCGTAGCCGGTGAGGAGATGGATCGGTACCAGGGATTCTGGTGGTCCCCCGACTCCGATGCCCTCCTGGTGGAGCATGCCGATGCCTCGGATGAGCCGGTCTGGTACATCAGTGATCCGGCCAATCCACAGGTGGCCCCCAAGCCCAGGCGCTATCCGCAGGCACTGACCAGGAATGCCCGGGTGGGGCTGGCCATGGTCAGCCTTGACAGGGAGGGCCGACCCTTCCGGGTGGGTGAGGTGGATTGGGACCACCAGGCCTTTGAGTACCTGGCTGTGGTCCGCTGGCAGGACGGGCATCAGCCCCTTCTTCTGGTGCAGAACCGCCGGCAGAGCGAAGACAGGATCTTGAGCGTCGAGGTATCGGCCCTTGTGGGTTCTTCTGACGACGGGAGCGAGAACCATCCGGCGGGCGAGGATGGCGAAGCCCCCCTGCTCGATTCGGCCAGGGCACCTCGGGTACCCACCCGTGAGCTGGGATCCCACATGAATGACCGGTGGATCGACATCGTGGAAGGGCTGCCGGCCTACCGCCCCGACGGGGGCCTGGTGGACGCCCTGATCGACACCCGGTGCGACACCACACGGCTGCAGGTGGACGGCAAGGCCTTCTCCCCGGCGGGATGCCAGATCAGAGAGGTCATCTCGATCGGCTCCAATGACATTCTGGCAATCGTTTCGACCGACCCGCGCAGTTTCGACCTGATGCGGCTGGGTTACGACGGCAGCGTTCACGTACTCAACCGGTTGCCGGGTCTTTGGACGGCCTCCCGGGCAGGACGGGGGATTGTGGTCGGGTGCCGTACCATGGCCTCGGCCCATGGGCAGATCAAGCACTGCTATCTTGGAGAGGATGACTGCCTTGACCGGTTGGGGGTTGACGGGCTGGGCCTGATTACCGATGACCGGCGGAAGGTCGCCGATGGTCCCGCCTCGACCTCGGAGGCCATGGCTGGCGGAATGTCGGCCGGCACCTCCCGGTCCAGCACCCAGACGGCGGCGGTCGGCCGCGACCAGGTCGATCCCGGCCACCTGAACAGTCTCGGGGCCTGGAGCGCAGTCCTGGCGGACCAGAGCAGCCAGCCAGGATTCATCCCCGATGTCGACTTCGTCCGTATGGGTGCCCACGGCCTCTTCGGTGCCATTGTTCACCCCTCGTCCGCCAGCCCCTATGCCGGGGCCGAGCACCTTCCCGTCCTCTTGAAACCATACGGGGGGCCGGGTGCCCAGCAGGTCCTCTTCAACCAGGCCTATTACTGGGAGTCCCAGTGGTGGGCGGACCAGGGCTTCCTGGTCCTGACCGCCGATGGGCGTGGCACTCCGGGCCGCGGTCCCGCCTGGGACAGGGCCATCTTTGAGGACATGGCCCAGGTGACCCTGGATGACCAGCTGGAAGCCCTCCAGGCGCTGCCTGACTTCGCCCCCGAGGCCGACCTGGACCACGTGGCCATGATCGGATGGTCCTATGGCGGCTTCCTGTCGGCCCTGTCCGTCCTCCGGGCCCCCGATCAGGTTCATGCGGCCTGTGCAGGCGCCCCGCCCACCGACTGGACCCTTTACGACACCCACTACACCGAGCGCTATCTGGGCATGGATCCCGAGGTCTACCGGCGCAACAGCATCATCGATGAGGCCCCGCTCCTGCGCCGGCCCCTGATGCTGATTCACGGGTTCGCGGACGACAACGTGAGTGTGGCCAACACCCTGCGTCTCTCCGGGGCCCTGATGGCTGCCGGGCGGGAGCATACGGTCCTCCCCCTGGCGGGGATCACCCACATGACCAACGATGAGACCGTGGCCAGGAACCTGCTGATCCTCCAGCGGGATTTTCTCTACAAGGCCCTGGGCATGGAGGACCACATGGAACCCTCGTCGGCCCCTGTCCCTCCCGACCTGGCCTAGGAGGTTCACAAAGCCGGGGCTCCCGTGCGGGTGGGAGGAAGGTTCCCTTCCCCTGGCCACGGAAGTCCCGGAATCATAGCGGGGGAGGGGCTTCGAATAGGCCCTGGCCCCGTTCCCCCCGCTGACTGGATCGGCCCGCATGACCAGTCTGGACAGCGGGTTTGGCAAAGGTGGACCTAGGGCTAGATTGGAGATCATGACCCAGGGATCGGAAAAGTCCGGCATTGACCGGGAGGGGGATTCCACTCCCTCCCCGGCCGGTCGTTCCCTGCCCAGACCCTGGATGCTGGCCCTGTCGGTCCTGGTCCTGGGATCCCTGGTGGGTCTGTCTTCCGGTCTCCTGGCCCTTTTCTTCGAGTGGGCCCAAGGAACCGTCCTGGGATTCGTCGAGTCTCCGGGAGTCTCCACACCCTTCCGGGTGCCGGCTCCGAGACGTATCGTCTCCGTGCTTATTGGCGGCCTGGTTGCCGCCCTGGTCTGGTGGTTCCTGCGCAACCACACCCGCAAGGTGCCCTCGGTGGACCAGGCGGTCAAGGGGGCCGATATGCCTTGTTGGCAGACGGTCCTGCATGTGCTGACCCAGATCTTCCTGGTGGCCGCCGGTGGTTCCATCGGCCGGGAGGTGGCCCCCCGTGAGGCCGGTGCCATGCTGGGTGGCCTCTGGTGGAGGGTGGCCCCCCGCCTTGGTCTGCACAGGGACGACAGGTCCCTCCTGGTGGCAGCGGCCGCCGGTGCCGGCTTCGCCGGAATCTATACAGCCCCCCTGACCGGCACCTTCTTCGGCATCGAGGTGCTCCTGACCCGAATCGACATGACGGCCGTCATGGTCACCCTGGCCATGTCATGCCTGGCCACCCTGGTGGGGGGATCCGTCAAGGGTTTCGACCCCTACTATCTGGTGGGTCACGATTCCTTCTCCCCCTGGTTCATGGCCTTCGTCCTCCTGGCCGGACCGGTCATGGGTCTGGCCGGCGCAGGCTTTCGCCGGTTGACCGCCTGGGCCCAAAACCACCGGACCACAGGGCCTGCCATCCTTTGGCAACTGACCGGAGTGGCCCTCTTGACTGGCCTGGCGGCCATCTGGATGCCCGAAGTCATGGGGAACGGTCGGGCCCTCGCCCAGACCGGCATGAGCCAGAAGATTGTTTCGGCGGGCTCCCCGGCATCGCTCCTGGCCCCGGTGGCCACCCTCCTGGTCATGGCCCTGGCCAAGGCCGTCCTGACGGCTGCCACCATCGGGGCCGGTGCCTCGGGGGGAACACTGACCCCCTCCATTGCCCTGGGCTCCAGCCTTGGTGCTGCCATGGGCCTGGTAATCGTCTGGTGGTTCCCGGGTCTGCCCCTCTGGCAGTGTGCGGTGCTGGGCGCCGCAGCCCTCCTGGCAGCCTCCCAGCAGGCCCCCCTGATGGCCATGGCCATGGTGATGGAAGTATGCCGTCTCCCGGTCGGGGCCTTCATGCCGCTGGGACTTGCCGTGGTTCTGTCGGTGGCGGTATCCCGCGTGTTGCTTACCGGTCGGAGGTCATGATCGACCGGGTCATGGTCGTGATTCCTCCGGGAGCTGCTTCCGAACGATTGGATCGGAGGAATCAGCCGGTCGGACGGTGAAATGCATCGTTGTGCACTTGTCCAGGGATGCG
>NZ_CALYOY010000029.1 GCF_945269915.1 uncultured Bifidobacterium sp.
CGATCAGCCCCAATCTTGAGTTATCAAGCTCACCGGCATGAACCCGCCGGTCTTGTAAGTATACAACAGGTCGGGATTCCGATTATTCCTGCAGTGGATATGTTCAGTAAGTTCGGACGATTGGACACGCAAAGAATCCTCTGAGGATGAGAGGGCAAGGTTCGGGCACTTGGACAGGGTGCTCAGCTGGCCTTGGTCAGTCGTTCCAAGGCGAAGGAGGAGAAGTTCCTCACCTCCTGTCGATCCTCCTCGTAGGCCGGCCTGCTGGTGTCGTTGAAGAGGAAGACGTTGAAGCGTGGCATGTTCCCCCCGGTGAAGGGGATGAACCGCAGGCCGTCGGATTTCCGTATGCCGGCAGAGGTGATCAGGCTGCAGACCAAGCCAGATGTGGTGATCATCTTCAGGGTCTCCACGTCGGAGACCTCTATCAGGTGGCTGACCGGTTCGGACAGGCGCATCAGCCGTTCCGAGGCCCTGGAATGGACGAAGTCGCGGTTCAGCGTGACAAAGGGGATGTCTTGAGGCAGTTTGATCAGATCTTCGGGCCGCAGGGATGTCATTCCCTGTGTTCCCAGTCGTTCCACCATGCCTTCGGTACAGGCCATGCCGAAGGGGTAAGAGGCCAGTTTGGTCATTTCCACTCCGGAGACGCTCAGGGATTCGTCGATGCTTGCGACGGCACCGTAGTCGACCTTGTGCTCCTCGATTTCGCCCAGCAGCTTCTGGGATCCGACGGCATGGAAGGAGAGCCCTGATGAATCGTCCGTCCAGGCGACACCACCTCCGATGGACAGGAGGGAGGAGATGATGGGCGGAAGGCCTATATTGCGAACGCGCGTTGTCAGGCTCTCGGAGATGATTCGGGGAAGGGCGTTGATCTCGGTCAGAGCGCGGCCGGCCTGTTCGGCAACGGCCAGGCCGGCCGCGCTCAACCGTGCACCGCCTTCCGCCCCGAACCGTTGACGGTGGACCAGATGGATGCCGGTCTTCTTTTCAAGTCGTTTGATGGCCTGTGAAACCGATGGTTGCGATACCCCGGCCTCCAGGGCAGCGTCGGTGAAACTTCCGTATTTGGCTAGCAGGATGAGCAATTCCAGATCACGGACATTGTCGATGTAGGCCATGGGCCCTCATTGCTCCTTCCGTCTCCAGTGGCCGTTGCCGAGGATTGCAATACCTGTAAAACGAACGCCTTTGTTGCTTTCTTCAATCCAACCATGCTATCAGTCTCCACCCGCAGGTGTGAAGAGGGCAGGCGCTGGAAACGATGATTGTTGAGCCGATGCCCTCGTTGATGTTCCTCAACTGCACCAAGGTCTGGCTTCGTCTCAGATTCATACGGAAACCCGACGCGGCACCATGCATCCCGTCGGGTTTCAGTATCACGGCCGGGCGGGGCCATCCATCGATGAGCGTGAGTGGTCATTGATGGATGGCCCCGTATCCGCCCATCTGTCAGTCGTCATAGTGCCATTGGGCCTTGGCGACTGCCTCGTCCACATCGCCGATCTCCTCCCTGTTCAGGCCCTCTTCGACAGCCTGCCTGGCGACTGCCGTGGCTACCCTTCGGGAGATTTCTTTCAGGTCGTTGACGGCCGGCAGGACGGCGGCACCGGGCCTGCTGACATCGATCATGTCGGAGATGGCGTAGGCACCCGCCAGAAGCATCCCCTTGCTCACCAACCTGGCCTTGGAGACGATGGCACCGAAGCAGATTCCGGGGTACATGAGTGCGTTGTTCCCCTGGCCGATGTAGTAGGTGACCCCTCGGTACTCAACCGGGGCGGACGGCGTACCGGTGGTGACGAAGGCCCTTCCCTCGGTCCAGTTGATGATGTCGGCGGCCTTGGCCTCGGCCAGTTCGGTTGGGTTGGAGATGGGGCAGATCAATGGCCGTTCCACATGCCTGGCCATGGCCTTGACCACATCTTCGGTGAACGAACCCGGTTGGGTCGAGGTGCCGATCAGGACCGTGGGCTGGAAGGCATCCACTGCCTGGGCCAGGGAGGTGGGGTCAGTGACCGTGGGGAACTCGCCGGGCTTTCTTGCATACTTGCGCTGGCCTTCGGTCAGGTCATCCTGTCCTTGGATGATCATGCCCTGGCGGTCGAAGAGGAGAACACTCGTGCGGGCGGTTTCCGTATCCATGCCGTGGCGCAGGACCAGGTCATCGACGATCTGGTCGGCAATGCCCACCCCGGCGGTCCCGGCGCCGAAGACCACGGTTCGGGTTTCCTCGGCTGTGAGTCCGGCAATGTTCCTGGCGGCGATCAGGGCGGCCAGAACGGTGACACCGGTGCCCTGTATATCGTCATTCAGGGTCAGGATTGTGTTCTGGTAGCGTTCCAGGACGGGTGCCGCCTCGGGTCGGCCGAAGTCCTCCCAGTGAATCAGGGCCTCGGGGTATCGGGCCAGGACCTCCCGGACGAAGGATTCAATGAAGTCATCGTAGCGCTGTCCGCGTACCCTGGCGAAGTGGTTGCCCACGTAGTCCGGATTCTCCAGGAGGGTCTGGCGGTTGGTACCCACATCCACCATGACAGGTAGTACCCGGGAGGGGTCGATGCCCGCCGCGGCTGTGTAGACGGCCAGCTTGCCGGTAAGGATCTCGGCCCCCTGGGCGCCCCAATCCCCAATGCCCAGGATTCCCTCCGCGTCGGTGCAGACCACCAGGTCGATTTCACGATCCCCGGCGTACTGCTCCAGGGCGGCGCCGATCCTGTCGGGCCGGTCGATGGATATGTAGGCCACGTCGCTGCCTGAATAGTATTCGTCGTACCTTTGGATGGACTGGGCCACGGTCGGGGCGTAGACGATGGGCATGTATTCGGTCAGATGCCTGTCCATGCTCCGGTAGAACAGTCGCCGGTCGGTGCGGCAGATGCTCATCAGATAGAGGCGCTTGTCCAGGTCGGTGGGCTGCTTGAGGAAACGCTGGTGGACGATGCGCTCGCGCTGGTCCTGGTCTTGTACGGCCGCAGGCAGGAGGCCGTCCAGCCCCAGATTCATCCGTTCTTTGAGGTCGAAGCCAAGTCCCTGATTGGCGTAGGAGTCGTTGATGGTGTCGGAACCTGTCATGGTTTCACTTGTCCTTCGCGATAAGGCCGGCTGCATTGCCGGGCTCTTGGCAGTCAGCCTAGAAAGGTCAGCACCGGCCCGCAAATAGGTTTGGGCAATATGGTCCAACAGTGTCATGGTGCCGAAAACCGCCCAGAAATAAGGGCCGGTGAGGGCATGCCCATATTGGCGAAACTTATTTGCCGGGCCTGGGCGCTCTGCCTAGTGTGTGGTACATCAAGGGGCCTGACGAAGATGTCCGTGGCCCGGGACAGTGATATTTCAACTCTTGAAGTGCGAAGGAGCGCCTTATGTCGGACAAGGAAACCCAAAGGGAGCCGGGTGGTTCCCAGGCAGGCGGCGGTGTTGCCGAGGCCGGGTCCCATCCCTTCAATACGGGGCAGTTGATCAAGTCGGTGATTTGCGTCGTGGTGGGGCTTGCCATCTTCCTGATTCCGCCGCCTACGGGTCTGACCAGCCAGGGGATGCATATGCTGGGTGTCTTCGTCGGCACCATCCTCGGACTGATCCTGCAGCCGCTGCCCACCTCGGCGGTGGCCATCATCGGTATGACGGTCGGCATGCTGACCGATGCCCTGGATCCGAAGAAGGTCGCCTTCAGTGGACTGGGAAGCTCTTCGATCTGGTTGATCGTGGCGGCATTCTTCATTGCACAGGGTTTCGTCTCCACGGGGCTGGGCCGGCGGATCGCCCTGGTCTTCCTCTCCAGACTCGGCAAGTCAAGCCTGGGCATAGCCTATGGTCTCTCCGCCGCAGACCTGGTCCTGGCCCCTGCCACCCCATCCAATACGGCCCGTCTGGGGGGCATCCTCTTCCCGATCATCACCTCGATCAGCGATGTTCAGGAGTCCACTCCGAAGTCGGATGAGTCTCGTCGCCGGATTGGCGCCTATCTGGCGGTGACGGCCAACAATGTCAATGCCATCACCTCGGCCATGTTCATCACGGCCATGGCGGCCGGCCCCGTCGTTTCCCAGCTGGCTCAGAAGATGCATATCGACATCAGCTGGGGTTCGTGGGCCCTGGCTGGCATCGTGCCCGGCCTGATCTGTCTGATTCTGATCCCGGCCCTGATCTACAGGATATTCCCGCCGACCATCAAGCATGTGCCCCAGGCACAGACCGATGCCAGGAACGAGCTCAGGAATCTCGGCCCCCTAAGCATGCACGAGTGGATCATGGCTGTCACGTTCGTGGTCATGCTGGTGCTTTGGGCCGCCGGTTCCATCATCAAGATTGATGCGACCACCGTCGCCTTCATGGGTGTGGCGGTCCTCCTCTGCACAAAGATCATCACCTGGCAGGACATGGTCGCCAACAAGTCGGCCTGGTCCACCCTCATCTTCTTCGGTGTTCTGGTGGGAATGGCTGAACCACTCAACACCCTGGGCGTGACCACCTGGGCCGGCAGGATCATCGCAAACCTGGTCAAGGGGATGCCCTGGGTGCTGGTTCTGGTCATCCTGACCTTCTTCTACTTCTTCATCCACTACATGTTCGCCTCGGAGCTCGCCCAGGTGGCGGCCATCTACACCCTCTTCGTCAGTGTGGCCGTGGCTGCCGGGGTCCCGGCCGTGCCCGCCGCCCTGATGCTGGGGTGCGCCAGCGGTCTGATTGGCGCAATGACCCATTACGCGTCAGGACCTGCCGCATTGATTTACGGTGCCGGATACGTCAAGACCTCGGAGTTCCTCAGAATCGGTCTGATATGCGGTCTTGTCACCGTTGTGGTGTTCCTCACCGTCGGATTGGGGTGGTGGAGGGTCATCGGCATCTGGTGACGCCCCTTGGGGATCCTGACCTTTCGGCATCCGCCAAAGATCGGGATCGGGCACCGGCTCTTTACGAGGCCTGCTTATGAGGAATCCGATGGTATGGAATACCCGCTCGTCCCGGTCATGCTCAACCGGAACGAGCGGTCATCCGTGTTGATTCAGCGACCTTCCCGTGCCAGGTAGTCGGGGATCCGGTCGGGGTATTCCGGCCAGGCACCCTGCCGGGTGCAGACGAAGGCGGCCGTGTTGACTGCTGCCCGGTGGGCCTGGACCAGGGTGGCGCCCAGGAGCCGGTTGATGGCGAAGGTGCCCGAGAAGGCATCCCCGGCGCCGACCGTGTCGGCGACCTCGACCTTGGGGGTCTGGATGCGCGAGGTCTCCCCGTCGGCGAGGTAGATGGTGCTGTAGGCACCGCCTGCCGTCAGCACGATGGTGTTCAGGTGGTACTGGTCCATGAACCACTGGCAGAGTTCGGCATCCGTGTCGCCGGGAATCTGGAACATGTCGCGCAGGAGCACCAGCTCCTCGTCGTTGAGTTTGAAGACCGTGGCCATGTCCAGGAGCTCCTGGATCAGGTCCTTGGAGTAGAAGGTGCCGCGCAGGTTGATGTCGAAGAAGCGCATGGCATCGGGCCGGGTGTCCTTCAGGGCCTCCAGGCCGGCCTTGCGTGATTCGTCGCTGCGCAGGGCCAGGGTGCCGTAGCAGACCGCGTCGGCCTTTTTGGCCAGGTCGGCCAGCTCCTTGGTGCAGCGCAGGTGGTCCCAGGCCACATCCGGCTTGAAGATGTACTGGGGTATGCCCTCGGTCAGTTCCACCTCGACCGTGCTGGTGGGGTGGTCGTTGTGCTGCAGGATGGCCTTGACGCCGGCCTTCTGGATGGCCTCTTCCAGCTCCCGGCCCAGGTCGTCATTGCCCACGGCGCTGAAGGCATACCCGTCTGCACCGTTCTTGGCGGCGTGGTAGCTGAAGTTGACGGGGGCCCCTCCGGCGCGCTTGCCCGAGGGCAGCACGTCCCAAAGAAGTTCGCCGATACTGAGGACTATGGGCTTTGCGGTCATGGTGTACCTTTCCTGGTGGTGATTCTGTGATTGATGATGGTTCTGTGATTGGTACGAAATCTTGCCCGGTTCCTTCATCCCTGCCCTCCCAGGCTCGAGGGATGCTCCAGAAACTGGTTGGCGGCAACGGCGGCGGCCCCGGTCAGGGTGGCGTCGGCGGGGAGTTCGGATAGGAGTATCTCGGTATGGTCGCGCACCTGGGGGAGGGCCCGGTCGGCCACCAAAGTCCTGACCCGGTCCAGGAGGGGCCGCCCCGCCTGGGCCACCAGATCGCCGATGACGATCTGCGCAGGGTTGTAGGCGTTGACGATGGTGACGCACCCGTAGCCCACATAGTCGGCCACCTGGTCGAGGAGACTGACGGCCGTCGGTTCGCCTTGGCGTGCCATGTCGAAGAGGAGGTTGCAGGCCTCCTTGTGGGTCATGGCCTCCAGGCCGGGGAAGTGGCCCCTGTGGTCGGCCCCACCCATCAGGGTGTGGATGGCCACGGCCGAGCAGTAGCATTCCAGGCATCCCCGGTTGCCGCACTCACAGGTGGTCCCGTTCATGTCGATGCTGACATGGCCGATCTCCGTGGCGGTGCCCAGGCTTCCGTTGACCAGGTTGTCCTGGTCGATGACCCCCAGGCCGACACCCTCGCCCACCAGGTAGTAGGCCAGGTTGGCCCCCTTGATACGGGTGTCGAAGAGGGCCTCGGCCATGGCTCCGGCCCGGGCGTCCTGCTCGATGAAGGTGGGGACCCGGAAGGTCCTGCCGAACTCCTCGATGAAGTTGACGCCCCGCCAGCCCTGCATGCTGGTGACGACGGCGATCCGCCCCTCCTCGCGCAGGTAGGGGCCGGGCACGGCCATACCGATGGCCACGATGGAGGGGTTCCGGTCAAGAAGGGTCTTGATGCGGCGCCTCACCTCATGGACGCATGACTCCACGTCCCCGTCGGTGACCGGCGGCAGCTCCTCCATTTTTAGGAGGTGGCCGCCGATGTCGAAGACCCCGATCTGGACCAGGCTTCGGGCGAATTTGACCCCGATGACCTGGTAGCGCTTGGCGTTCAGTCTCAGGCCGATGGACCGGCCGTGCCCCCCGGAGGCCACCTCTCCGGTTTCGCTGACGATGCCGGCGTCGATCAATCGGCCGACCAGCTTGCCCACGGCGGGGGCCGTCAGATGGAGTTTCCTGGCGATGTCGGCCCGGGAACTGACCCCATCGGCATGCAGGCACTGCACGATGCGGGACTGGTTGAGTTCGGACATGGCTGCAGGGGTGCTGGCAGGTCCGTTCTGGTGCATGTCCGCCTCCTCCTTGAGCCGAGCCGATGAGGACCAATCCGGGTCCTTTGATTCACAATGAATTAACGACGTTTATACATTAACACTGTTTATAGATTCTGTCGAAGTGCGGTCAGGTCTTCCGAAACAGGAGGGCGCGGCGGTGGTAATTGGAAGAAGTCGGAATCTTCCGAATCCGGCTGTCCGGGAGGGGTTGCGCAATCGGGGTTTCGAAATGGTTTGTCCGGGAGGGGTCCGGAGTCAGGATTTCATTATCGGATTTTCGGATCGGGGCTTCAGAGCCGGGGCACTCGAGTCTGTTGACTCTGCACTTGCGTCTCGCGGAACCGTGCATCATGTCCTCGCCGCGTTCTGGCGGCGTCGGGTTTTGCGAGCTCCTGTTCCGGCCCGGATCTTCCGGATTACCTCTGCCCATCGTGTCGCCAGGAGAGTCGTGCCTAGACTGGTATGGCAAGCCTGAAGATGGTGGCGTCGTCGAGGACGTCCCGTCCGAACCGTCTGCATGCCAAATGCCGTCCTAGGCGGAAACTCGTCTCAGCCTGGGTGCCGAAGGAGTGACTATGTGTGGGTCTGACAGGGCCGTATTGGAAATCGCCGTCCAGGATCCGGCCGGGGCCAAGGTGGCCAGCGGGCAGGGGGCATACAGGGTTGAGCTTTGTGTTGGTCTGGGTGCTTACGGTGGGTTCACCCCGAGCATCGGTCTGGTCCAGGAGGTCTGCAGGGTGGGTCTGCCTGGCGGGGTCCAGGTTCTGGTGAGACCCAGGGCCGGTGACTTCCACTACACGGATCCGGACCTGGTCGCGGTTCAGGTCAATGACATCCGTGCCCTCGTGCGGGCCGGGGCCGCCGGTGTGGTCATCGGTGCCCTGGATGGGCGTGGTGACGTGGACCGGGAGCTCAGCGCCCGTCTCCTGGAGGCCGCCAGGGAGGAGGCCGACCGCCAGGGGAGGCCGATCCAGGTGACCTGCCACCGCGCCTTCGACCAGGTTCCGGACAGGTCCGCAGCCCTGGAGACCCTGATTGATCTGGGATTCGACCGGGTGTTGACCTCGGGTGGGGCGCCGTCCGTTGGCCAGGGGATGGATGCCATCGCCGACCTGGTCCAGCAGGCGGATGGCAGGATTCAGATCATGGCCGGTGGGGGATTGCGGGTTGAGGATATCGGCAGGGTCCTGGATCTCGGTGTGGATGCCGTCCATATGTCCGCGAAGCGGCTGGTCGACTCGAGGGGTGGGCCGGGTGCGGGTGCCGATGCCGGCTTGGAGATTACGGATGGGGGCCTGGTAGGGCAGGCCGCCCAAGCCGTGTCTGCCTGGCATTCTGCGGCAGGAGTCTGAGCAAGTTGTCCTGACCGGCGTGCGAAAGTTGCTCTTGACGCACAACGGTTATATACTTAAATAAGTTTCCAGAAAAAGTAAGGAAAGAAAACTAAATAATGTGAAACGGAGTCGATGAGGATCTGCAAACTCATCTTTCCCGACTGATCTGGAACCACTGGCGGTTGCCGATGGTCCACCATCGACGATTCGCCCGTTACCTCGCGGGCAGTGGACGTGGGGTAGGGGAGATAACCACTGCGATGAAGCTGAATGGTATACGTGCTCCTTGGAGGTTCACGATGAGAAACAAGACATGGATTGCAGGCGTGGCATTGGCCACCGCCGCCGCATTGGCGCTGGGTGGCTGCTCGATGGGCGGGGGGTCCTCCAGCAAGGCCTCCTCCTCGGGGGATGCCGATGGCAAGGGCAAGACCATCACGGTCTGGGCCATGAAGGGTGACTACACCGACAAGACCATGGACGCCATCAACAAGGCCTTCACGGAGAAGACCGGTGCCAAGGTCAAGGTCCAGGTGCAGCAGTGGAACGGCATCACCACCAAGGTGACCACCGCCCTGTCCACCTCGACCCCGCCCGATGTGATCGACATGGGCAACACCCAGGTGGCCGGATTCGCGGCCAGCGGCGGTCTGATGGACCTGACCGATGTGAAGAAGGACCTCTCCGGGGGCCAGACCTGGATCAAGGGCCTGGAGGATCCGGCCACCGTCGATGGCAAGCTCTACGGCGTTCCGGCCTTCGCGGCAGCCCGCGCAGTCATCTACAACAAGAAGGTCTGGGCCGATGCGGGTGTGACCGAGGCCCCCAAGACCTGGGACGAGTTCACGGCCGATCTGGACAAGGTCCAGGCCAAGAACGCCGACAACAAGGACTTCATCCCCTTCTACATGCCCGGCCAGTATTGGTACTCGGCACTGCAGTTCATCTGGGATGCCGGCGGTGACGTGGCCGAGCAGAAGGACGGGACCTGGAAGGGCACCACATCCTCCGACAAGGCCGTCAAGGGCATGGAGCAGTGGAAGGAATTCCAGAACAAATACTCATCCAAGGCTTCGCAGACCGTTGACACGGTCGACCCGAGCATGGATCAGCTCCTGGCCGACGGGAAGACCGGCGCCATCCTGAGCAACTCCGCCTCGATCGTGGCCGCCAAGGAGGCCAACAAGAACCTGAAGGACGACGACCTGGGCACCTTCGCCATGCCGGGGCAGTCCGGCAAGAACCAGAAGTCCATGGTCGCCGGTTCAGACTGGGCCATCGCCGCCAAGAGCCAGAACGCCAAGCTCGCCCGGGAGTGGGTCAAGATCGCCGCCAGTGACGAGATCCAGCAGAAGTGGGTCTTCAAGAACGACGGCTGGCTGCCCAACTCGGTCGAGGGTCTGGACAAGGCCATGAAGTCCGCGGACTTCCCCCAGGTGCAGAAGGGCTTCTTCGACGCGGCCAAGGATTCCAAGTCCACGCCGGCCTCTCCCAACTGGGCCACCATCGAGGGTGACAAGTCCATCAACGAGTTCACCCAGTCCGTGGCGACCGGCACCTCCTCGCCCAAGGATGCGGCCCAGAAGTTCGACGCCCACCTGGATGAGGTTCTGGGCAAGAAGGGCTGAGCCCCTCTGATACACCGGCCGGGTGACCAGGACAAGCGGATGCCGTGCAGGTCGGCATCCGTGGTGACCCGGCCCTGATGAAATCGTTCGTTCCGGTGGGGTGGGCCTGCCCGCCCCACCGGCCGTCATACGGCAAGCAAAGCAAGGAAGCTCTCATGACCGTCAATGCAAGTGCCGTCCCGGCGCCCCAAGGGCCCTCGGGAGGCAGTGGACGGATCAGGCGTCAAGGTGCCCGTTCCGGCAGGAGGCCCGACAGCCACAATGGCATGGCTGCCATGTTGCTGACCCCGACCGGGATCATCCTCCTGGCCCTGGTGATCGTCCCCATTCTCTTTTTGATTTTCACCTCATTCACGGACTTCAACCAGCGATCCCTTTTCACGGGGGAGTTCAACGTCGCAGGCGTGAAACAGTACGCAACGGTCCTGGGTGATTCCACCTTCTGGATGGCCCTTCTGAGAACCTTTCTCTTCACGGCGGCCCTGGTTGTGGGCAGCATGCTGATCGGCATGGCCGTGGCCCAGATGATGACCAAGCTGGGAACGGTCATGCGCTACCTGGTCACCTTCGTCCTGATCTTCGCCTGGGCCATGCCCAACGTCGCCTCCTCGGTGGTCTGGAACTGGCTCTTCCAACCCGGATACGGGGTCATCAACTGGTTGCTCACCCGGCTCCGCATCTTTGGCGATCTGTCGAACCTGGCCTGGTCCAACACCACCACCCTGGCCTTCGTCTGCATCTGGATGCTGGTGGTCTGGCAGGCCGTGCCCTACATCGCCATAACCCTCTATGCGGCCACCATGCAGCTGGATCCCTCCAGCCTGGAGGCGGCCCAGCTTGATGGCGCGGGCCCGATCAGGACCTACTGGCAGATCGTCGTCCCCCTGATCTCGCCCAGCATCATGGTCATCGGCATGCTGTCGATCATCTGGGACTTCAACGTCTTCAACCAGATCTGGCTGGTCTCCCAGGGCGGACCTTCGGGTTCGACATCCACCATCGGGGTCTTCACCTACAAGAAGGCCTTCATCAACTTCGACATAGCCCAAGGCGCGGCCATCTCGGTCATCACCGTGATCATCCTCCTGGCCCTGACCTCCGTCTATGTACGCAATCTGCTGAAATCGGGTGAGGATCTATGAGCACCATCACAAGCACGACCGGTTCGCACGGTCCGGTCGGCACCACCGCGGAGAGCGCTGATCCGGTAGGGGTCCGCAATGGAGTCCGGCGGTTCAACTGGAGGCGGCTGGGCACCAACCTCATCGCTGTCGTCTTCTGCCTCATCTGGTTCTTCCCGGTCTACTGGATGACCATCACGGCCTTCAAGCCCCGCAACGAGGTGATGACCACCAACCCGGTCTTCGTCCCCACGCACTGGTCCCTGGAGAACTTCAGGTCGGCCATCTTCCAGACGCAGTTCTTCAGCAACCTGAAGAACTCGGTCATCGTCACCTTCGTGGCCGTGATCGTCTCCATCCTCCTGGCCTTCCTGGCCTGCGCGGCCCTGACCCTTTACAGGTTCAGGGGGCGCCGGACCATCATGGTCATGATCCTGGCCATGCAGATGATTCCGGGGACGGCCATGCTGATCCCCCAGTTCATCGTCTTCAACCAGTTCGGCCTGCTCAACAAGTACATCGGGTTGATCCTGGCCTACATCGCCCTGGTCCTGCCCTTCTCGGTCTGGAACATGCGTGGTTTCTTCCTCTCCATCCCCTCCTCGATCTTCGAATCGGCCAGGGTCGAGGGTGCCGGCGAATGGCAGATCCTGCGCAGGATCACCTTCCCTTTGGTGGCCCCGGGCGTGGTCTCCACCTCGGTCTTCGCCTTCATCACGGCCTGGAACGACTACCTGACCGCCTACACCTTCATGAAGGATGAGACCAAGTACACCCTGCCCGTCTGGCTGTCGTCCTTCACGACGCCAGCCGGCACGGACTTCGGCGGGCAGATGGCGGCCTCCGTCCTCTTCTCCCTGCCGGTGGTCGTCTTCTTCATGCTTGTCCAGCGCAACATCGCCAAGGGCATCACGACCGGCTCGGTCAAGTAGATTGGATTGGGGGGGGGGCGGTCCCGGATGGGTCCGGACGGAACGGAAAGATTTGGAGATGAGCCATGGAGGATGAACCCTTGAATTCACAGGTGGAATCCGGTGGGTCCTCCCGTCGGGGAGGGCGCCGCAGGCTGCGTTCGGCCCTCCCCTCTGACATCCGCCGCAGGAACCGACAGACCGTGCTCCGGGCCCTCTATCCCGACAAATGGCACTCCAGGGCGGATCTGGCTAAGATAACCGGGTTATCTAAAGTCTCGGTCTCCGACGTGGTGGCCGGACTCATCCAGGACGGTCTGGTGGTCGAGGGGGGCTACAAAAGTTCTTCAAGGCCCGGCAAGCCCGCTGTCCTGGTCGGCATCAAGGCTGACGGTACCAACGTCATGGCCGTGGACCTTTCCGAGGCCGGAGTCATCCGTGGCATCCTGACCGACCTGACCGGGAAGGTCCTGGTGAGGCAGGACATGGAGATACCCAGAGCAGGGTATCTTGACCCCCAGGCCGTGGTCACACTCTGCAAGAGACTGTCCGGGCAGACCCGGGTGCCGATTCTGGGACTTGGGGTGGCGACACCGGGAACCGTGGACCGGTACGGGCGGGTCATTGCGGCCCCCAACCTGGGCTGGACCGATCTGGACCTGGCCGAACAACTCCACCGTGCCCTGCGGATGGTGGTCCGGGTGAGCAACGATGCCGACAGTGCGGTCTTCGGTGAACGTTGCTTCGCCACCGGGCCCGACAACATGATCCTGGTGGCCATTGCCAAGGGTGTGGGCGCCGGTGTGCTGATCGATGACCACGTGGTGCAGGGAAGTGCCTATGTGGCCGGTGAGATAGGGCATGTGGTCGTTGACGAGAACGGCCCGGACTGCGTCTGCGGGAAGCGGGGTTGCCTGGAGACCCTGATTGCGGCCCCGGTGCTGGAAGCGAGGATCGCCGACGATCCCAACCGCCGCGACGACCTGCTGACCCAGGCGGGGGAGGTTCTGGGAACGGCCCTGTCCCTGCCTGTGGCCCTGACCAACATCACCGATGTGACCATATCCGGTCCCGAGCGAATAGTGGGCAGGGTCTTCCTGAACGCTGTCGAGAACACCATCAACGACCGGGTCCACTCACGTTTCATCGAGCGGGTGGACGTCCATACGACCCGCCTGGGCGGGGATGCCGCCGCCCTTGGTGGGGTGGCCAACGTGTTGCGCCATGAGCTGGGCGTCCTCTGAACCGGGAGGCGGTCAGGGGGACATGTCCCATGCCGCCCGCCCCGCCCTCTTCGTCCGCCCTGCCGTAACCGCCCATCGTGGCCGCCCCCTCCCGGTCGGTCTGGTCTCATCGGTCATCGCCCACCCGTCCATGTCGTTTCATTCGGTTCCGGTTCAATCCGTCCGTTTCAGGGCATGTGATCAGTCCGTACGCGGATTCGCTGCCGTGCATAAGCTCCGTACCATGCCTCATTCCAACACCGGGCATGATTTCGGTACCAGGCATGAACCACCTATTCAGAAAGGTCCACTCATGATGTCATCGAGCGAACGTCCGACCGGTCAATCCCCTTCCGAGGGAAGGGCCTTGGAGCTGATACCCAGCCCGGTGTCCTTGGCCTATGGCAGTGGTGAGATCCTCCTGCCCTTTCACGGGAGGATCGCCTATGCGCGGGGGGTGGATCAGAGCCTGGGCGACACGCTCGCCCGGACCCTCTCCGAGGAGATCGAGGCGGCAATCGGTCTGACCTGGGACAGGGCGCGGGGGGACCGGTGGCCCTCCTGCATCGAACTGGGTCTGGACCATGACCTTGGGAATCAGGAATACCGGTTGACCATCGGGGACCCTGCCGCCATTCGCATCATCGGTGGCGACGGTCAGGGTCTGAGGTACGGGGTCCAGACCCTGCGGCAGATCATCCGCCAGTGTGGTCAGGTCCTGCCTGTCCTGACCATCGAAGACAGGCCGGCCTACCCGTTGCGCTCCTACAGCCTGGATGTAACCAGGGGACGCGTACCGACCATGGACTGGCTCAGGCACTGGGCGGATATCCTTGCCTTCTATAAGTTCAACCAGCTCCAGCTCTACATTGAGCACTCCTTCGCCTTTGACGGGATGAGTGAATCCTGGCGCGGAAAGAGTCCATTGCGTCCCCAGGACATCATGGACTTTGACGCCTACTGTGCCGGGCTGGGCATTGAGCTGGTCCCCTCCATATCGACCTTCGGCCACCACTACACCAATCTGAGAACCAGGGGCCTGCGTGACCTGGGCGAGTTCCCCGAGGATGCGGACAGGCCCTACTCCTTCATCGAGCGTCAGGAGCATCACACCCTGAACGTGACCCACCCCGAGGCCTTCGAGTTCTCGACCCGGCTGATCGATTCCTACTCCGAGCTGTTCAGGAGCGACAAGTTCAATATCGGGGCGGACGAGACCTTCGATCTGGGCAAGGGCCGGTCGGGGGAACAGGCCGAGCGCAGGGGAGTGGCCGATATGTACGCGGATTATGTGATTCGCCTGTGCGACCATGTCCGCCATGAAGGTGGACTCCCCATGTACTGGGGTGACATCGCCGTTTCCATGCCCGCTGTTCTGGACCGCCTGCCCAAGGACTGCCTACTGCTGAACTGGCTGTATGACCCGAAGGTGGGGGAGGGGAAGGTACGTCTGGTAGCCGAGACCGGAGCCCGGCAAGTGGTCTGTGCGGCCGTGCATGCCTGGAACACCCTGCTTCCGGACATCGACGGGGCCTGGCAGAACATCTCCCGCCTGAGTGCCTATGGGCTCAAGTATGGTGCCGTGGGCGCCATGGTGACCGACTGGGGGGACTACGGGCATATCAACGATCCGAGGATGAGCATGCCCGGTCTTGCCTACGCCTCCCAGTGTTTCTGGAAGATGGAGGGGGCCGAGAAGAGCCGGGTGGACCGTGCCCTCTCCCTCCTGGCCTATGGCAATGCCGACGGGTCCTATATGGAGGGATTCACCAGGGCCTCCCATTGCGTCTCCTTCGGGTGGGATGACATGGTCCGGTACATGGAGCTGGATGATGGTCAGGGTGGTGTCAACCAGGATGTTGCCGAATTCCTGACCCAGGTCGATCCTCATGTCTGGGACGAGGGCTTTCCCGACAACCTGGAGGGGGCCCGAAGGGGGTTCATGGCGACCATGGCAGGACGCCTCGGGGATGTATCCGTGCATGAAAAAGGCCTGATCGAGGCTGAGAAGACCATGGGCCGTGCGGCGGCAGGAGGCAGAGGTCTAGGCGTGCAGACCATGCAGGCCCAGTTGGTGGCCTTGGAGGGACAGCGAATCTTTAACCGGATCGGCTGGATTCTGGCCGGACGGACGGGGATCGTCTCGCACAAGGCCACCCATCAGGAGTCCTGGGCCACGGCCGACGACCTGGAGACCTGGTTCGAGACCTACCGCAGCGTCTGGCGGCATGTTAGTCGGGAGTCGGAGCTGCGCTGCGTATCCTCCCTGATCTGGAGGTATGCCGATATGCTCAGGCAGGATGATCGCGAGTAATACCAGACCGGTGAATCCCCGGCCCCGTCTGCTCCGAGACGGGGTCTTTCCGTCTCCGTCCTCTTCAGGTGGCGGGCTCTCTGTGCCCTCTCTCCTTTGAAGAGGTGTTTTCCTGCATTTCATTTGCCGGAAAATCGGTGGTATGTGACCGGATGGCACAATCGACATATAGTTAATTCAACGGATTGACAAATCATGTCAGTTACTCTACCGTAGACCCTGAGAGGGAGTTCGGACTCCCGCTGTATATAGCTGCATAGGCAAAGGAGCAATTCTGATGGGTCTTTGGGATGTCGACAAGATCGAATATGTCGGGCGGAAGGGCGAGAAGGAAGGCCTGGGATTCCGCTATTACGACAAGGACAAGGTGGTGGCCGGCAAGAAGATGAAGGACTGGTTGCGTTTCGCCGTGGCCTGGTGGCACACCTTCAACCAGGGTCTGGTGGATCCCTTCGGTGATCCGACCGCTCAGCGTCCTTACTACAAGTACAAGGATCCCATGGATCAGGCCCTGGCCAAGGTGGATTACGCATTCGAGCTCTTCACCAAACTCGGCGTCGAATTCTTCTGCTTCCATGACCGCGATCTGGCCCCCGAGGGTGACACCCTGCGTGAGTCCGATGCCAACCTGGACAAGGTGGTCGATCGGATCGAACGGAACATGAAGGATACCGGGGTCAAGCTGCTCTGGAACACCTCCTCCCTCTTCACCAACCCCCGCTTCGAGGCGGGCGCAGGCACCTCGCCCTTCGCCGATATCTACGCCTATTCCGCGGGTCAGCTCAAGCACAGCCTTGAGGTCGGCAAGCGCCTGGGTGCCGAGAACTACGTCTTCTGGGGTGGCCGTGAGGGGTATGAATCCCTGTGGAACACAGAAATGAAGCGTGAGCAGGACCACATGGCCAAGCTCTTCCACATGTGCGTGGACTATGCCAAGGAGATCGGCTTCGATGCACAGTTCCTGATTGAGCCCAAGCCCAAGGAGCCGACCCTGCATCAGTACGACTATGATGCCGCCACAACCATCAATTTCCTGCGCACTTACGGCCTGGCCGATAACTTCAAGCTCAACATCGAGGGCAACCATGCCAACCTGGCCATGCATACATATCAGCATGAGGTCAGGGTGGCCCGCGAGGCCGGTTTCCTGGGATCCCTGGATGCCAACCAGGGCGACAAGCTGATCGGCTGGGACATGGACGAGTTCCCCTCGGACCTCTATGATGCCACGGCCGTCATGTGGGAGGTCATGGCCAACGGCAGCATCGGTCCGCACGGTGGTCTCAACTTCGATGCCAAGCCCCGCCGGTCCTCCTTCCTCCCCGAGGACCTCTTCCGGGCCCACATCGTGGGTATGGACACCTATGCGGCCGGTCTGCTCGTGGCGGCCAAGATGCATGAGGACGGGTACATCGAGGATCTGCAGAAGACCCGTTACTCCTCCTTCGACTCCGGCATCGGGACCAGTGTGGAGAACGGTTCGGCCACCCTGGCCTCCCTGGAGGAGTACAGCCTGGACAAGCCGCAGTCCGAGCTGATCGCAGCCGACAAGTCGGACCACCTTGAGGTGGTAAAGGCCACGATCAACAACTACATCGTCGATTCCCTGGCCGAGGCCTGAGCGGATTCCTTCGTCGATTACCTTCACGCCCCACGGGTCCGGTAGGCCCCGCGGGGCTTTTTGATACATGACCGTGATGAGTGCGGCATCTCGGTGAGCTGGGCATCATGCAGCGTTTGAAGTTATGGTGAGCGCAGTCCGCTGTGGCATCCCGGCGTGCGGGGTGCCCTGGATTCGGCCTTGGATGGCCGGGGGGGGGGCGACACGCTGGAGGAATAGCGAGGTGTTGCGGGATATAGGGCTTGAGGTCGGCGTGTGGGCAAGGCGGGACAAATCAAGCTATACTGTAACTAAACCGCTTTAGTAATATGGTCGGCTGTCAACAGGGAGGTTGAGGATGCAGCTGAAGATAGAACGCGAACTTGACAAGTGCGAGAGGGTCATGCGTCAACGCGTGCTACCGAAGATTGACCAGGTGGTGGGCGAGGCCCGGGTTCGGTCCTTCAGGATAACCGGCGAACCCATCCCGTCCTCGGAGTTCTTCGACCTGCTTCGCGCCGGTCAGGTGGACTTTCGGCCCCTGCACATCGGTGATACCTGGGGTACGACCTGGGGTACGACCTGGATGGAGGTATCGGGCAGGGTGGATGCCGACCAGGTAAGGAGTTCGCCGCTGGAACTCATCGTCGACCTGGGCTGGCATCCCGATGCTCCCGGAGGTCACTTCGAGGCGGAGGCCTACCGGGAGGACGGTTCTATCATCAAGGCCGTCAACCCGCGCAACCAGTGGATACCCCTGGATGGCAGTGACATGGACGGTCGGCCCACTGCCGGGGAGGCTTCCGTGCTGAAGGAGGACGGATCCTTCACCATCTATCTGGAGGCCGCCTGCAACCCGATGATCCTCGGCGTACCCGCCTTCGTCGAGACGGAGCTGGGGGAGGGGACGACCGGCAAGGCGGATGAACCCAACGTCCTCAAGCGGATGGATGTCTGCCGCTTCGATCATGAGGCCTGGAACTACTACATGGATCTTGAGGTGGTGTCCCAGCTGATCAAGGAGGGCAACGAGAAGCAGCCTCGCTACTGGCATCTGGGCAAGGCACTGCAACGTTCGCTGAACATCTATGACGAGAGGGACCTGACCACCTTGAAGCCCGCCCGCCGAACTCTTGGCGAGGTCCTGGCGGTCCCGGCCGTTCCCAGTGCGCTCGATCATGCCGCAGTCGGGCACTCCCACATCGATTCCGCCTGGCTCTGGCCCAAGAGGGAGACCAGGCGCAAGGTGGCACGGACGGTATCCAACATGCTGGCGCTGATGGAGCGCGACCCGGACTTCATCTATGCCATGAGTTCCCCACAACAGTACGCTTGGCTGGAGGAGGATCATCCCGACCTCTTCAAGCGGGTCCTGGACCGTGTCAGGGAGGGTCGTTTCATTCCGGTAGGTGGCATGTGGGTCGAATCCGACGGAATGCTTCCCTCGGGTGAGTCCCTGACGCGTCAGTTCACCTTCGGCAGGCGCTACTTCCGGCAGCACCTGGGCGTGGACACCACCGTGGTCTGGGAGCCTGACAGCTTCGGCTACAACGGGCAGTTCCCCCAGATAGCTCGACGAGCAGGGATGACGGCCTTCCTTTCCCAGAAGATCTCCTGGAACGACACCACAAGATTTCCCCACCACACCTTCGACTGGCAGGGCATCGACGGTACACCGATCTTTACGCATTTCCCTCCCATGGACACCTACGCTTCCAGTATGACGGCCCGGGAACTTAACCATTCCGAGGAGAACTACCAGGACAAGGACACCTCTACCCGGGCCCTGGTACTGTTCGGATACGGGGATGGGGGCGGCGGCACCACCCGCGAGATGCTGGGGCGGTACAGGCGTCTGCACGACGTGGAGGGGTCGGCCAAGGTGCGCTACCAGGCCCCGGCGGACTTCTTCCGGGAGTCCAGCCAGGAGATTCACTCCGAAGCGGGTGCCGAGATGCCCGTGTGGAAGGGCGAGCTTTACCTGGAACTGCATCGCAAGACCCTGACCTCCCAACAGGAGATGAAACGTGGCTGCCGGCAGGAGGAGGCCATGCTGCGCACCGTGGAATATCTGTGCGCGTACGCGGGTCTGGTCGATGGGGCCTATGCCTATCCTCGCGAAGAACTGGATGGTATCTGGCGGACCCTCCTGCTGAACCAGTTCCACGACATCCTGCCAGGTTCGGCCATTTCCTGGGTTCATCGGCTGGCCAGAGAGGACTACCGCAGGGATATTGCACGGCTGCACGAACTTGGCCGTCAGGCGGCCGATGTGATAGCGGCCGTCCACCCGGAGGCCAGGAAGATTCCCGATGCCAAGGTGGTTCCCATGGGTGGCCCTGTTGGAAAGGCATGGAAGCCCGTCGGGGCCATCGCCGCAACGGGTGTCCGGGAAGACGCCGAAAACACCCGGGTCGAACATGAGGGGGCCGACTACATTCTCGACAACGGTCTCATCCATGTCACGGTGGGTCCGGACGGTGAGGTTCATTCCATACTTGACAGAACTTCCGGCCGGGACCTGGTACCCCGGGGGTCCTCGATGGGAGGGTATGAGCTCTTCAAGGACGAACCCTACATGTGGGATGCCTGGGACCTGGAGCGCGATGCCCTGCTGACGGGTACCAGGATCGAGGCCCCGGTCCGGATGGAGCAGGTTGACTGCGGGGTCCGGGTGACCCGTCGGCATGACAGGACCACCATCATTACGACCATCAGTCTGGCCCCCGGGGCCAGACAGGTCGACTTCGCGGCCGATGTGGACTGGCAGCAGGATGAGCAGCTTCTCAAGGTCGACCTACCCGTCGCCTTACAGGCTCGATACGCCCAATTCGAATGCCAGTACGGATTCATAGACCGGCCCATCCAGAAGAACAACGCCGCCGAGGAAGCGCAGTTCGAAAGCTGCACGCACCGATTCATCCGGGTGCGTGATGACGACCTGGCTGTCGGTGTGGTCAACGCTACGACCTATGGCGGTGATACGACCCCCATCTTCTACGACCAGGAAGCGGGACGCGAGGCTGGTACGATGATCCGGCTGACCCTCCTGTCATCTCCGGTCTATCCGGACCCCTGCACAGATCGTGGCTCCCATGGCTTTGCCTGGTCCATCGTCCCGGGCAGCGAGCAGGATGATATCCTTCGGGCGGCCTACGTTATCAACGCGCCCTCCTTCCACGAAGGTCTGCCGGAAGTCGAGCCTCTGGCCGGGCTGCAGCCTATCCAGGGCAGTGCGGTGATCGATTGGGTCAAGACCGCCGATGACGGCAGCGGGGATCTGATCCTACGGGTTTACAATCCCGATTCAGCGCCCGCCAAGGCCAGGTTGCAGGTTGGCTCTCTCCTTCAGGGTGCCAAGGTAAGGGAAACCAATTCATTGGAGGACGGCCCCGTACCTGACGGGGTGCGCAAGGGACTTATGGTCCCGGCCGATACTGAAGCCGACGGGGCTCTTCTCGATCTGGCTCCCTTCCAGTTCACCACTTTGAGGGTATCCAGACCGTAACCGAATGTCTTGAACATCGAGTGCCCGGCCACCAAGGGGGCATTCCACAACGAGGTGAGTAACCAATAGAGAAAGGAAGCTCTGATGAGAGCAATGAAGAAAGCGGCAGTGTTGCTGTGTGCCACTGCCATGACCGCCTCTCTGGCGGCCTGTGGAGGGTCCAACAGCAGCAACGGTGGTGAGTCCAAGGACGGCAAGCCCGGCGGGGAGATCTCGTTCCAGACCTGGAACCTGAAGAACGACAAGTACACCCCGTACTTCAAGGACCTGATCGCCGCCTATGAGAAGGAGCACCCGGGTACCACGATCAAGTGGGTGGACCAGCCCTCGGACAACTATGAGCAGAAGCTTTCCGCGGATGCCGCGGCCAACTCCCTACCCGACATCATCGATGCAGGTCCTTCGCTCATGTATGGCCTGGCCAAGGCCGGAGCCCTGATGAACCTGAGCAAGGAGGACCCCAAGGCGGCGGACAACTTCTATAAGAACGCTTGGAATGCCGTCACCTTCAAGGGGAACGGCGTGGAGGAGGGGGCCTATGGGTTCCCTTGGTATGTCAATGACGGGCCCACCTACTACAACACCGAGCTCATGCAGAAGTGCGGCCTCGACCCCGAGAAGCTGCCGGTGACCTGGGATGACTACTTCGACCAGGCCAACACGATGGTCAAGAGCGGCTGCGGCGCCTACATGTCGACCATGCTGGGAGGGGCGGTCGATGATTATGCCTCGGCCGGCATTCCCATCATGAACAAGGACCACACCAAGTACATCTTCAACTCTCCGGAGGCGGTCAAACTCCTGCAGCGGTTCGTTGACCTCTACAAGGACAAGGGAATCCCGCCGGAGGCCTTGAGCGCTCAGTGGTCCCAGCAGGGAGAGTTCTTCCAGAAGGGTTCCATCATCGCCATGGGCGGTAGCGCCTATTCGGCTGCGGACTTCAAACAGAACTCCCCGGACCTCTACAAACACCTGGCTGTTGGTAAGAAGATCAGCAACGAGGGCAAGTCAGCCACCGTATCCTATGAGATGCTGGCCGTCAATGCCCAGACCAAGAACAAGACCCTGGCGCTGGACTTCGCCCAGTATGTGACCAATGCCAAGAACCAGTTGGAGTTCGCCAAGAAGTCGAACACTTTCCCGTCCAGCAAGGGAGGTCTGGAGGATCCCTACTATGCCAACATCGACACCGGGGATGTCCAAGGCAAGGCCCTGAAGGTGACCCTGGAAGCCGTCAAGAACGGATACTCTTGCCGACCCGCCGAATTCACTGACGCCAACGGCAAGGACTACCTGCAGCAGCAGGCCGCGCTGGCCCTTCAGGGTAAGCAGACCGCTCAGGAGGCCCTTGACAAGGCCGTTAAGTACTCGAACGAGAAACTGCAGTAGCCATGGGTCAGATCGACTCCATCATTGCCCGGTCGGGGGATTCCTCTCCCGACCGTCCTGATGCCCGTCCCCGTTCCGGAGCCGGCAGGCGCAGGGCCTCGTTGGGTACGGTCCTGGCTCCGTATTTGTTTGTCCTCCCGGCCTTTGCGATCGTCTTCATCTTCGTGATCGTCGCGGCGCTCAACACTTTCAGGCTGGCCTTCACTGATTCGACTCTGCTCAAACCGGGCAAGTTCATCGGCCTCCGGAATTTCGTCTCCATCTTCCATAACGACTATTTCTGGACGGCCCTGCTCAACTCGACCCTCTATGTGGTCTGCGTTGTTCCCTTCATGGTCATCCTGCCGCTGATTCTGGCCAACCTGGTGAAGGGGAACTCAAGGGCCATGGGCTTCTTCAGGACCTCCTTCTATACTCCGGTCGTCATGTCCGCGGTCGTGGTGGGCATGATCTGGACCAACCTGCTCGATCCCAAGGGTCTGGTCAATTCGGTCCTGGAGTCCCTGCACATCATCCACAGCCCGATCCCGTTCCTGAGCGACCGCTGGCTGATCCTGTTCACCTCCATGTTCATCACCATATGGCTGGGCCTGGGATACTATATGGTCATCTATCTGACCGCTCTGGCCAATATCGACGATGCCCTCTACGAGGCGGCCTCCCTGGATGGAGCGGGCCCCTTTCGGCAGTTCATCCACGTGACCATACCCGGTGTCCGTTCGACCATCGTCCTGATCATGATGCTATCCACCATTGCGGCCTTCCGCGTCTTCAACGAGATCTATGTCCTGACCAACGGAACGGCAGGACCGGGCGGTGAGGACATCACCATGTCCATGCTGATCCAGAAGGAAGGCACCGGCATCCAGGCCAGAACCGGGTACGCCAGCGCCCTGTCATTGATCGTCCTGGTCGTCGTGGGGGCCTTGTTGGTGCTTCAGCAGATTGTTCAGAGGCGGGGGGAGGACTCATGACCAGTGGGCATTCCAAAATCACCGTCGGCAAGGTGGTCCAGTATCTGGTACTGATCCTGGTCTTCATCCTTCTGGTCGGTCCCTTCGTCTGGGAGTTGTCGTTGTCGTTCAAGGGCAGGGGCGACAACGTCTACGCGGTTCCGCCATACCTGATTCCGAAGACCCCGACCTGGCAGAACTACGTATCGGTCTTCAGACAGGTGCCGGTCTTCCGGTACATGCTCAACACTGTCATCGTGGCCATTCTGTCCATAGCGGGGAACGTCATCTTCTCGACCATGGCCGGTTACGCCCTGGGTCGTCTTAAGTGGCGTGGCCGGGGCCTGCTCTTCACGATCTTCATGGGAACCATGGTCATACCTGTCGAGGGTGTGGTCATCTCCCAGTTCCTGATCGTGCGCAGCGTCGGACTGCAGAACACCCTCCTGGCCGTCGCTTTGCCCGGCATGGTCGGTGCGGTCAACATTCTCCTGATGACCAATGCTTTCAAGTCCATACCCGATGAGCTGGAGGAGGCCGCCCAAGTGGATGGAGCCAACCTGTGGCAGCGCTTCTACCGTATATGTGTCCCCCAGGTCAGGGGAACGATGACCGTGGTCGGCATCTTCGCTTTCGTCGGGGCCTGGAATGACTTCCTCTGGCCATTGATCGTCATCTCGGACGAGTCCAATTACACACTGACCCTGGGAATGAACAGGCTCAAGGGCATGTTCATTTCGGATCCACGATTGATAGCTGCAGGGGCCCTGGTCTCTCTGATACCGATCCTGGTCTTCTTCGCCTGCTTCCAGCGCTACTTCTTCCGCGGTCTGGAACAGGGTGGCATCAAGGAATGACACTATCATGAAATTCGGCGTCAACTACACCCCCTCCTATAACTGGTTCTTCTTCTGGCTGCATCCGGATTGGAACGCCGTCGCCCGTGACTTGGACGGCATTGCATCCATCGGTATGGACCATGTCCGGATTTTTCCACTCTGGCCAATCCTGCAGCCCAACCGGACCTGGATCAACGGAGCGGCCCTGGAGGACCTGCGGTACATGGCCGAATTGGCCGGGGAGCGTGGACTGGATGTCTATTCCGATGTGATCCAGGGGCACATGTCCAGTTTCGACTTCGTGCCTTCCTGGCTGGTCTCTTGGCACGAGTCCAATATGTTCACGGACCCCCCCGCCATCCGGGCCCAGGCGGCCCTGGTCGGAGCAGTATACGAAGCCTTGAGTGATTTGCCCCATTTCCGCGGATTGACCATAGGTAACGAGTGCAACCAGTTCACCGACCGGGTCCACCCCCGGCGTATGCCTGCCTCGTCAGACCAGATCGAGGGCTGGCTGGAGTCCCTGCTGGGGCCCCTCAGAACCCGGGCCGCCCAGGAGGGCAGGCTCCTCCTGCATTGTGAGAATGATGCGGTGTGGTACCAGGACGATCACGCATTCCTGCCGCGATTCGCCTCCAACCTGGGCGATGTGACCTGCATCCATTCCTGGGTCTTCAACGGTACGGCTCAGGCCTACGGGCCCCTGTCGGATGAAAGCACCAGACATGCCGAATACATGACGGAGCTGTCCAAGGCCTTCGCCCAGGATTCGGATCGCAAGGTCTGGCTGCAGGAGATTGGCGCCCCCTTGAACGTCATGGGGGAGAATGAGACCGTTGACTTCTGCCGGACCACGGTGGACCATGCCATGGACTGCGCGGACCTGTTCGGCATTACCTGGTGGTGCTCCCACGATGTCAACGGGCAATTCGGGGACTTCCCGCCGTTCGAGCACCATCTGGGGCTCTTCGACCAGGACGGGGGGCTGAAACCGCTGGGTAAGGCCTTTGCCGAGCTTGCGAAGGACCGTGCGGGCCGGACGGATATGCCTGTCAGGTCCACGGCCCTGGTCATCGACGTGGATGAGGAGGGGGATCCGCTTGTCCGATCCGCCTGCTCCCCGGGAGGCTCGGTCTTCCTGAAGTGGATGGAGTTGAGTCGGCAAGGTCTGCGCCCGGCCATGGTTACATCACGGACCGCGCAGGACCCGGTGCAGTTACGTGCCCGGGGGATCACAGATTGTATCCATGTCGATATGGTCCCCGGCCGTTGCTACAACACGGTGTCGGATCCCTCTCTGCAGAAAGGGCGGTCCGGAGTGATTGGAGCAAGGGGAGGTGATTTCTCCAAGTAGTTCCATGCGTGGCGAAGCGGTTGATTGCCAGATGAAGTCCATGCGCCTGGCGGAGTAGGCCGGTCGGCTCAATCGGCATGTTCGATTGAAGGTTCTGGAGAAGCGTCGTGGACATGTGGATACGACGAGCTGTTTGACATGTGGAATTCACTCGTAAGGTGGGTTGGGTCTGCTCGATGGCCTGTTCACGGCCGAGTCCTCGAATCAGGCGATTTTGCCCGGATGAGTGGGGCTGTGTTTCAAGGTACTTGTCGACTGGATTCGAGGCAGATTTCATGTCAGGACGGATGCCCATCAGTCTGCCGACCTGTTCGAGTGTGGTTCCGGTACGTTTCAACGATCGCCGATCCATTGCTGATGCCTGCACAGACGGTCTTCGAGGTGCTATTGTCTCTTTCAGTTCTTGGAAACATCGAATTTGTCTGCTTCCTGCGCGTCTGGTACCGGAACTGTATGGTCAGACCAGGTTGCTTCGAGCCGATGATGGTTTGCGGACCGGAGCGGGTGCCTTCCGGGTCGGGGGCTTCAAGGCTTCTTGTCGATTCGCCGACTTGCATGCGGCCGGGTCAGTCAACCCATATTTGCATTGGTTGGGAGACAGCATCCCCCCCCCCCCCGTCTGCGTTAGATCCCCCCCCCCCCCGGCTCCATCTGGAGCCAATGGCTTCCGTCGGGCCGGATGGACTTGTACAGGTGAGGCTTCTATGCCCGACGAGGAGGGGGATCATCATGGAACTTACTGACGATACGGGCAGGCCTGGTACAGTCGTCTGGATCTGGGCCGAGGAGGAGGCGATCGTATGAGCTGTTTGCGTATACGGCTCTCCCAGCGGTGACCGGACACTGGGAAGGAAGGGCAAAAGGTAATCTTAGATTGATGCATGATGGTCGACTTCCAAATCGTTGAGGGGTGCAATTTCTTGAACGGAGCGATGTATGGGTGAGCAAGGCGGATTTCCGCGTGGTCAAGTGGGCCAGTCGAAGTCCCCGGCCCAGTCCGGTGATTCACGCATCAGCCTCAAGGATATAGCCAATGAGCTGGGCATATCGCAGACCGCCGTATCCTTCGCCGTCAATGACAAGCCCGGCGTTTCGCAGGAGACCAAACGGCGGGTCCGGGATGTGGCCACCAGGATGGGGTGGAGTCCGGCTTACGCCGCCCAGGCTCTGGGTACCTCCCGGACCATGACGGTCGGTTTTGCGCCGGCCAGGTCCATGGATGCCTTTCAGACCGAAAACTTCATGCTTCATTTCATGGCCGGTATCCATGCTTCCCTGAGCCGGCTCGGATACGGCCTGCTCTTCAGGCCATGTGCCACCCTGGCCGAGGAGTTGGAAACATATCGGGATTGGGCCAGGCGCAAGCGTGTGGACGGGGTCATTCTGGTCGATCTGCTTGCGGACGACCCCAGGCCACGGCTCATTCATGACCTGGGTTTGCCGGCCGTCCTGGCCGGAGGGCCGGATTCTGACAACTACCTACCCTCCCTGTCAATCGATGACACCAAGACTATGACCACAATCATGCGGCATCTGAGCTCCCTTGGTCATTCCCGCATCGCCTACCTATCAGGGGATGGCAACCTGGATTACAGCCGGGCCAGGGCATCCTCTTTCGAGGCCTTTGTACGCAAGGAGGGGTTGGGTGCGCCGGCTGTTGAATTCACCGATTTCGACCCCGACCGGGCCGCCGGCCTAACCTACCGGCTCAGCTCGGGCCCCGAGCCCTATACGGCCTTCATCTACGAGAACGAAATTCTGGCAGCGGCCAGCCTGCGCTTCCTGCTGGCCAGGGGGATGGGCCTGCCCGGGTGTGGGACCAAGGCAAGACCTCAACCGCCAGGGGGCCAGGCTCTTTCTCAAAATCGTTCCACCGGTCTACCGGCCATGGTCAGCTTCGAGGACAGCTTCATCTGTCAGAGCACCTATCCAACGATTACATCGGTCCATCGTGATGCAGGACTATACGGAACCAAGGTCGCCAATCTGCTGTTGAAGATTTTCCGCGGTGGCGAGGTTAGCGGCAACCGACGCATACTGACTCCCAAACTGGTCATCCGGGAGAGCACCTCGCTGGTGGGAATACCAGGATGATTCCCCTTGGATGTATGGATATGGGGTTCCTGCCGTCGTATAGACTGAACCTCGTGTACCGACGTCGAACGGCGTGACGGGCACTGGTTCCGTGCTGGACAGGAACTAGTTAAACACGACCTGACAGTAAATCACCAATGAGGATGAGGCTTCATGTTTATTC
>NZ_CALYOY010000030.1 GCF_945269915.1 uncultured Bifidobacterium sp.
AAAAACCCGGACCGCGGTCCGGGTTTTCCGGTGGCGGAGGATACGAGATTCGAACTCGTGAGGGCGTGAACCCAACACGCTTTCCAAGCGTGCGCCATAGACCACTAGGCGAATCCTCCAGGCGATTCCTGGCCATGCGCTCAGGGAGCAGGGACGGCTGCGAATCGCAACTTTGCCATAATAACACGAGGGGCGGAAGGGGGCCAGTCAGCGCGGCGTGAAGTCGACGCCTGTCCAGTCCCCGTCCGGTGCGGCCCGGCAATTACCGGATCTGGTCCATGGGGAGACCCAGGGCCTCGGCCACGCGCTGACCGTAGTCAGGGTCGGCCAGGTAGAACTGCCTGGTCTCCAGGACCTTGATCTCCTGGTCATCAACGGAACCCAGGGCCCCCTTGATGGTCTCGATCAGACGGTCCTTCTCCTCCGGGCTCATCAGCCTGTAGAGGCGGCCGGCTGCGGAGTAGTAGTCCGTGTCATAGGGGCGGGAGTACTCGGTCTGCCCCTGGACGGCATCCCCGTGCATGCGCGCATCATGGTCCTCCACGGGGCCACCCTTGCTGTTGGGTTCGTAGTTGACCGAACCGTCCTGACCCTGGGCCATGAAACCGTCGCGCTCGTAGTTGTGGACCTCGTTGACGGGGCGGTTGATGGGCAGCTGCTCGTAGTTGGCGCCCAGACGGTAGCGTTCGGCATCCTTGTAGCCGAAGAGGCGACCCTGGAGGAGCTTGTCGGGCGAGGGTTCGATGCCGGGCACGAAGTTTGCGGGCGAGAAGGCCGCCTCCTCCACGTCATCGAAGTAGTTGGCGGGGTTGGTGTCCAGGACG
This sequence comes from uncultured Bifidobacterium sp., assembly GCF_945269915.1. Classification (GTDB taxonomy): domain Bacteria; phylum Actinomycetota; class Actinomycetes; order Actinomycetales; family Bifidobacteriaceae; genus Bombiscardovia; species Bombiscardovia indica. The sequence continues at coordinate 825 of NZ_CALYOY010000030.1, forward strand.
AACTCGCCGATTTCGATGCGGGGGTAATCCTTCTTGGAGACCACCTTGGTCACGTCGAAGATGTCGTCCTTGTAGTCCAGGCCCTCCTGGTAGGGCAGGATCTGCACGCAGACCTTCCACTTGGGGTAGTCGCCCCGGTCGATGGCGTCGTAGAGGTCGTGCAGGAGGTAGTCCGTGTCCTCGGAGGCGGCCTTGGCGGCGGTCTCGTTGGTCATGTTCTCCACGCCCTGCTCGCTCAGGAAGTGGTACTTGACCCAGAACTGCCCACCCTGGGCGTTCACCCACTTGAAGGTGTGGCTCCCGTAGCCGTTCATGGTCCGGTAGCTGGCCGGGTTGCCCCGGTCGCCCATCAGATAGGTCACCTGGTGGACCGTCTCGGGGGAGTGGGACCAGAAGTCCCACTGCATCTCCTGGCTGCGCAGGTGGGTGGCCGGGTCGCGCTTCTGGGAGTGGATGAAGTCGGGGAACTTCAGGGGGTCGTTGACGAAGAAGACGGGGGTGTTGTTGCCCACCACGTCATAGTTGCCCTCCTGGGTGTAGAAGCGCAGGGCGAAGCCGCGCACGTCGCGCAGGGTGTCGGGGTAGCCCGATTCGCCGGCCACCTGGGAGAAGCGCAGGAGGATGGGGGTGGTCTTGCCCGCCCCGTTGAATACGTCGGCCTTGGTGTAGGCGCTCATGTCCTTGGTCAGGGTGAAGGTCCCCTTGGCCCCGGCCCCCTTGGCGTGGACCACCCGCTCGGGTATGCGCTCGCGGTTGAAGTGGGCCAGCTTCTCCAGGAGCTGGTAGTCCTGCAGAAGAACCGGCCCGCGGGTGCCGGCCGTCTGGCTGTGGTTGTTGTCGCCCCAGGGTTGCCCCTCATTGGTGGTGAGTCTATCGTTCATACCTGCTCGATTCCCTTGACGTCCTTGGACGTGGACGATCGATGGATCCCCTCACGGACCGGGTCTGCGACCCCGCTCCAGGTCGACTCGTCGGTCGCTGATGCGGGACTCTTGTGACGTCCCGATGCCATCCACACTATCCGTCAGGGAAAAGGAAATGATGGATATGCACGCTATATAACCGTCGGATATGTCACGATTCGAATAGGTCACATATGAGGATGCGGTTTATCGGGGAACTGGTCGCCTGAAAGTCGCCGGGGCACTGCCTCCATCCGTCTGGGAAGGACGGCAGGCCATTTCAGAGTATCTGCATCATTCAGAGCATCTGCATCAGTTCGCCCACGTCCTGGATGACCAGCTGGAGATTCAGCCCGGTCAGGACCGCCACGATGATCCAGGCGAGGAAGGCCATCCATCGTGGGTTGGCGTACTTCCCCATGATCTTCCGGGAGGAGGTGAACCAGACCAGGGGGACCATGGAGATGGGCAGGGCCACGCAGAGGAAGACCTGGGAATAGACCAGGAGGCTGTCCAGGGCGGATTCCTTTCCACCAAAGGCTATGGTGCAGACAAGGACGGGGATGATGGAGATCACGCGGGTGACCAGGCGGCGCAGCCAGAGGGGAATCCGCATGCGGATGAAGCCCTCCATGACGATCTGCCCGGTCAGGGTGCCGGTGATGGTCGAGTTCTGTCCGGAGGCCAGGAGGGCCACCGCGAACAGGGTGGAGAGGAGGCCGGATGCCACCGGTCCGGCGATGGTCTTGTCGCCCAGGGCGTTGTAGAGGGAGGTGAAGGTGTCCAGCCCCTCGCCGTGGCCGAAGAACATGGCGGCTCCCAGGACCAGGAGGAGGCAGTTGACGATGAAGGCGGCGGTGAGCTGGATGTTGGAATCCCAGGTGGCGAACCGGACCGCCTTGGAGACCTGACTGTCGTCATTCCGGTCGAAATCGCGGGTCTGGACGATGGAGGAATGGAGGTAGAGATTGTGGGGCATGACCGTGGCACCGACGATGCCCAGGGCCATGGTCAGCTGCCCTCTGCCCAGGATTGCCGGATTGGGGACGAATCCCTCGAACATGGCCGGGACGTTGGGCCGGGCCAGAACCACCTCGTAGACGAAGACCGCCATGATGACCAGGATCAGGGTGGCCACGATGGCTTCGATCCGTCGGAATCCGATTCTGGTCAGCAGGAGGAGGATCAGGACGTCCAGGACGGTCAGGGCCACACCCAGGACCAGAGGGATGCCGAAGAGGAGCTTCAGGGCTATGGCCCCGCCGATCACCTCGGCGATATCGGTGGCCATGACGGCCAGCTCGGTACAGATCCAGAGGAGGAAGCTGAGTTTGCGCCCGGTGTGCAGCCGAGTGGCCTGGGCCAGGTCCAGGCCGGTCACGATGCCCAGCTTGGCCGACATGTATTGGAGCATCATGGCAATCAGACTGGAAATCAGGATGACGCTCATGAGGAGGTAGCCGTACTGGGCCCCTCCGCCTATGGATGTGATCCAGTTGCCTGGGTCCATGTAGCCCACGGCCACCAGGGCTCCGGGGCCTGAGAAGGCGGCCAGATTCCTCCAGAAGGAGGCGCCGGACTTGGGCACCGCCACCGTGGCGTTGATCTCCTCCAGGGAGCGTCCGTTGGCGGTCTCGACGATGGAGTGACCCCGATTGTGGTCGGCCTGCCCGGTGCTTTTATGGGGCAGGGACTCCACTGCCTGTCTTGCCTCTGATTTCAGCATGGCGCCTTCCTTGAGTCTGACCTGTTTACCGATCGACGTAAAACTTCGACCCTTAGAAGTTTAATGCTGTCACATGAATATTTCCATACCTTTGAAGTGACCAAGCTGTGACCCTGCCGACATCGTGGCAGGCCGCCAGCGTTGCCCGGACCGCTCACCTTCCCAAGATTGGTTGCAACCCCATGTGTGTACATTCCCGGAAGTGGGGTCAATCCCGCTCGGGCACGCAGACGAAAGGCCATGAATCACCTTGATATACACTATGCAACATGGATGTCACGCAGCTTTCCGCCAATGCCCAGGACTATCTGAAGGTCATCTGGGACCTGCAGGAGTGGGACGACGGCCCGGTCCAGCCAACCGCCGTGGCGGAGCGGACGGGGATGAAGCAGTCGACCGTCTCCGGCGCGCTCTCCCGCCTGGTCGATGCCGGTCTGGTGGAGCACAAGCCATACAGGAAGGTGGGACTGACCCCGGCCGGAAGGCGCTCGGCCGTCACCATGGTCCGCCGACACCGCCTTCTGGAGACCTTCCTGGTGGAGGTGCTTGATTACAGCTGGGACGAGGTGCACGAGGAGGCCGATGCCCTGGAGCACGCCGTCTCCGACAAGATGATCGAGAAGATCGACCGATACCTGCATCATCCCACCCAGGATCCGCACGGCGATGCCATACCGACCGAAGCGGGGACCATCCCCGACATTCCCCGGACGAAACCACTCTCCCAGGTGGAGGAGGGCCGCACCGTCCGGGTCCACCGGGTCAGCGACGAGGATTCCGGGATGCTCAGATACCTGAGTGACCACGGAATCGGGCCGGGGAGCCTGCTCCAGGTGGTCTGCAAGAGGCGCGAGGAGGATCCGGTCATCCTGCGGTTGGTGACCGACTCAGAAGATCGTCCAGATCGAACTGCTCCGGACGGGAGAGACGAATTGAGGTTGGGGTTGGCCCAGGCGGCCTTGATCCAGGTCGGTTCACCTGGCACAGGTCGGGCCTGAATCCCCTTTCGCGGGGCCGGATGCGCCAAGCAGGTAGGGTGTGGGCCTCCTAGGCCTCCACCCGTTCCGGACCGGAATCGAGCTCCGCCTCCTTCTTGGCCACCCGCTTGGAATCGATCCGGTAGTGGGCGTTGAAGATGCCGCCAGCGGTCAGGACGATCACCAGGCCGGCCAGGATCCAGACGTTTTCGACCTCGTACTGCTCCAGGAGCTCGTAGGCGGAGGTAATCATCTTCAGCCAGCCGGCCAGGGCCACGAAGTACCAGGCCGTGGCCTTATCCAGGAAATTGACGGCCTGGCGGCGCTCGTGTTTGGTATCGGCCGCCTCACGGAGGATATTGTTGCCGCGCATACGCTCCTTATGGACCTTGAGGGGCGGAATCAGCCACCACCAGGGGGAGACCGGCTTCCAGCGCTTGCTGATCTGCTCGAATTCCTCCAGCAGTGCCTTGAACTCCCTGAGCTCCATCAGTCCCTGATAGAGCGGGAAGGAAAAGAGCAGCCAGTCGCCGATCAGGGAGATAACCGCAATGAAATTCGACATGCCCATGAACCTTTCAGGTGTGGTTTGTCATTATTCGGTAATCGTATCTCCCCGGATTGCAGGCGCGGTCCTGTCCGGGCGGAGGGTGCCGGGGGGGGGGCGACCTGCGTGTAGTCTCATATGCAGTTGTGGCCCTACAGGAGGATGGATATGACGTCTCGGACAGTCGACGCGGCAGACTCGGCCAAGCCGGTCGGGTTGGGCCTTCCTTCTGATGCCGCTCTCTCCCGCACGACCCGGCCCGGATTCTCCAGGTCCACCTGGATGGTCCCCATGGCCTCTTTGGCCGGGGTGGTCATGGCCCTTGGGCTGGTCATCGCCTGGTTTCCCAAGACCTGGGAGATGTGGAACCTTCCCATCCAGGCGATCGATGCCCCCTCCCACTACTACTTCATCCGCAAACTCCTCAGGGACGGGCTCTCGGTCGCCTTCGAGCTGAACCCCAACGATTCCTTCTATCCACCCCTCTTCCACCTCCTGGTCTGTGGCCTCATCAAGGTGGCCGGTCTTTTTGGTATCTCCGTCAACATCTTCACCGGCCTCAACCTGGTTTGGATCATCACCTCGGGTCTGGTCTTCCCGGCGGGGATGCTGCTCTGGTGCTCCTACTTCTTCTCCGATCTGCCCAGGCCGCAGGTTGCGGGGATGTGCCTCACGGTGCCGATCCTTTCGGTTACATCGGCCGCCTTCCCGTTCTGGTTCTTCGACGCGGGGCCGCTCTTCGCCTATGGGTTGGCCACTTCCCTCCTGCCCTTCTCCCTCTATGCCGGGCTGAGGCTGATCGATGCGATCGCGGATCGGGGGAAGCGGGATCGCGGGGACAGGGGTCTGGGCTTCCGGGTGCCGGTCAACCTGGTGCTGGTCATCCTGATCCTGCTGGCCCACCCGCGGATCGCCTTCACCTATGTGGTGTTGATGGTCTTCTTCATCCTCTTCAGGCTCTCCTGGAAGTTCATCGCCTGTACGGCAGGATGCGGCTGCCTGGCTGCGGCCCTGTTCGCCGCCTATGTCATGTACCGGGATCACGGGAAGAACTACCTGCACCCGTCCACCTGGTTCCATACCTTCCAACCGACCAGGAGCCTGCCGGGTGCCCTGGGTGTCCTCTTCGCGGGGAACCTGTCAGGGCCGGCCGGTCTGATCATGGCGGTGTGCGTCTGCCTGGCTCTGGCCGCCTCGCTCCTGCTGAGCGGTCGGCGTTTCCGGGAGGGGCTGTCGCTGGTCCTCTCCTTCCTTCTGGTCGGAGTGATTTATGTGTGCAGCGCTGCGGTTTCCGGCCCCTTGGCCAATATTCTGACCGCCGCCTGGTATCGGGGGGAGACCAGACCCCTGGCCATGCTGCCCCTGGCGATCATTCCCCTTCTGGTCTTTGGGGCCCGATGCCTTCTGGATCCGCACCCGGTGAGGTGGAGGCGCGCGGAGGAGGCCCAGCCGACGGACGAATCGGCCGTGGCATCGGATGATTCCGGTGAAGCGAATCTGGTTGCAGGGTGGTCCTCTGGCCTGGTCCGGGACCGGCCTTCGAGGGTGCTCGGGGTCGCCGCGCTCTCCCTTGCCCTGGTTGTGGCCGGGAACGTGTCCAACCCCATCAGGGTGGACCTGGCCCGACAGGCCGAGGCCAATGCCGTCCTGGACAGGGACGACCCGCACGCGCAATTGACCAGGGCCAAGTTCAGGGTGCTGACCACCATCAGGGATCGGGTCGGCCAGGATGATGCGGTGATCATTTCCGACCCCATGAACGGGTCCATGTATGGAATGACCCTGTATGGCCTCAACATGCTCTATCCGGTCTACAACCCCATGGACACCAAGAACGGCAAGGTCTTCGGGGAGGTCGAGCTCTCCTTCGACTCCGGCGACTCGGACCGCCTCCTGGCCACGGTCTGCCCGGTGGACCCCAGCTATACCCGGCACGGTCCCGGTGGTGCCGGCAGGGCCCCGAAGTACTTCCTGACCATGGGGCCCCAGGCGCCCGACCTGCAGATGTTCACCTACAAGGCCCAGTACGACCCCTTCCACAAGCAGGAACTGATCGACGGCTATGTCCGCTCGGGGGCCATGCAGAAGGTGGAGGACTTCGGCACACCCGCCGGTGACGGAGAGCCTTGGGCCCTCTACCGGTTCGCCTGCAGGTAAGAGGGCACCGGTCCTCTCCCCGGTCCGCCTGCACAGGGAATACTTGGTGTCCCTGGACCCTTTTTGCAGATAAGACTGGCTACGCCAAGGTGCCGGCCCCTCTGCATGGGGGATGGGAGGGAGCGCAGGCGGATCATGGCGGCCCCCTCTGCCTGGAGGTATGGGTGACATGGTTTGCGAATCTTTCGTTCTCTTCCTTGCTGGGTCGTGGCTTCATGCGGAAGCGCGAGTAGTCTGAGAACCTGATGAGACGCGACCTGTGAAGGTTTTCGATGGTGGGGTTGCCTCGCCTCATGGGGACCGATTGGTCGCCGGAACAAGGAGTGTGACTGGTGTCAGAGTCGGGGATGCGATGGGAAAGGCATCTGGGCAGGGCCTGCGCGGTCGGAACCGCCCTGGCCCTCTTGGTCTTCGTACCGTTCACGGGCGTGCATCGGGCCCAGGCGGCCGGGCTGGAAGGCCGGTCGGGTGATCAGACCTATGCCGCCACATCCGAGACAGGGGACGCCATTCCCCAGGACATGCTCCCCGACTCCATTGATGACTCCATCCCTGAAAACGCCACAGTGGTGGCCAAGAATGTGGCCGTGACCGACCAGGGTGACGTCAAGGACATCAGCACCGGCGAGCCCGTGACCGATAAGACGGTGGTCGGCACCCCGGACCGTCCGGCCGACCCTCTGGCCAAGACCGGGGGGAGGAGCTTCATCCCGGTTCCCGTCAAGGAGGTCAAGGAGCAGCTGGACCAGTCCGCCCGGACCCGGTCAGCCAAACCGGCCGCCGCCCATGAGCAGACCGGCGGGGATCAATCCGCAGCGGTGCACGATGGTGTCTATCACCCGCAGGGCAGGTCCGGGGCCGTGGCGAAGCCCATGGCCTTGGGCAACAACGGATATGGGGCGCACTGGGGTACCTATCAGGGCACCCAGGCCTTCTTTGAAGGCAACGGCACCCTCTTCGCCCAGCAGGCCAAGGGTGTCGTCGACGTGTCACAGTGGCAGGGACGAATCGACTGGACGGCCGCCCGCAATTCAGGTGTCGAGGGGGCCATCATCCGCATCGGATACGGATGGGGGAACGGCTACGACAATACGGCCCTGTACAACATCAAAGAGTGCAAGCGTTTGGGCATCCCCTTCGGCATCTACCTCTACTCCTACGCCTACGACGGCAATACCGGCTGGGCTGAAGGCGATGGCACGGTGGACCTCCTGCGCCGCGCAGGTGTGAGTCCCGGCGATCTGGCCTACCCGGTCTATTACGACCTGGAGAACTGGGTCTGGGCCGGTCATGCGCCGCCGACCTCCCCGGCCGTGTATGACGGCATCGTCAACGCCTGGTACAACCGGCTCCAGTCCGCGGGTTACAACAAGCTCTCGGTCTACTCCTACACCTTTTATCTGAACTCGGCCCTGAACAGCGGCAACATCCGTTCCAAGACCCACTGGGTGGCCAGTTACGGTTCGCGTACGGGTTTCAACTTCCCCGCCAACCAGCGCTGCTGGCAGTACGCGGATGATGGCAGGGTCGGCGGCATCTCCGGAAGGGTGGACTTGAACGCCTGTGGCAACAAGGATGCCGTTACGGGTGGGGTGGTCCTCTCGCCCTCTGACAGGCTGACCGACATCACCGAGGGCGACTACTACATCGGGTCTGCCTTTGCCGACAGGTATCTGGATATCGAAGGCGGCAGCTTGAATGACGGAGCCCAGGCGGTCATCTGGCTGCCAACGAATGGGGCCAACCAGCTGTATCATGTCAAGCCGGTCGGAAACGGTACATACACCATCATCTCCAAGAACTCGGGCAAGTCCCTGGACATCAGGGGCGGATCCATGCAGCGGGGGACCTCAATCATCCAGTATTCCCTGAATTCCGGGGCCAACCAGCGATGGTCCTTCTACAAGACGGCTGATGGGTATGTCTATATCGTCTCCGCCCTGGGCAACGGGAGGAGCCTGGTTCTCGATATCACCTGCGGGAGTTCGTCTCCCGGCTCCAAGCTCGAGATATGGTCTCCGAACGGGGGGAGAAACCAGCGTTTCAGGCTCATGCAGGCAGCCAATATGCCTTCGGGCAAGGCACAGATCTCCAGCACCTTCGCCCGCGGCAACACCATGGATGTGCCGGGGCAGAGCAGGAGACCCGAGACCGCCATGCAGACATGGAGGCCCAACGGTTGCGATAATCAGCGCTTCATCTTGGAGTACCGGGGGAATGGCCGTTATGCCATCAAGAACGTCCTCTCGCAAATGTACGTGGACATTCAGTACGGATACCAGGGTGACGGGGGCAGAATCATCCAGTACCCACGAACGAACGGAGCGAATCAGCTCTGGTACCTGCAGAAGTATCCCCAGGGATATGCCTTGCTCAGCGTCTCCAACAACAAGGCCATCGATATATCGGGTATGAACAACAATCCCGGTGCTCCCCTCATAACCTATACCTTCCTGGGGCAGGGCAACCAGAAGTGGACCATCAGATAAGTCGGTGACCGTAACCATGGAGGCGAAGAATCCCGCGGCTGTGCCATTCATCCGGCTTGTTGTTCCGGCTATCAGAGGAAACAGACGTGTACGGTATGATTTGAACGTGGTGCTGACGGTTCTTGCCGGTCCCTTCCTTCAGGGGCGTTATGGCAGTGGGCAGGGCATGAAAAGGAGTAACGGGCAATGATAAACGAGTCGACGATTTCCTTGGTCATGCCTTGCCGGAATGAAGCAAGGCATCTGGCTGGAATGGTTGCCGATATACCTGATTTCTATGATGAAATAATCTGCGTCAGTAACAAGTCCAGTGATGATACCGTCAAGCTTGGCCGGGAGCTCGAGAAGAAGTATCCGCGTTTTACCATGCTGATTGATGATCGTTCGGCTTCGGGGATCGGTTATGGATACGCCCATATGACCGGTATCGAGCACTCCAAGAGCGATATCGTGGTGTGCGCTGATTCGGATTGCACCTATCCGGTCGAAGATGTTCCGCAGATTCTTCAGACCATGGAGAAGCGCGGCCTGCAATTCGCCTCATGCACCAGATACCCCGACTCGGCCATTCCATTTACCTTGCAGATGGGTGTGAAGGTGCTGAACTTCGAGATGTTCCTCCTGTACGGGGTGACTATTCATGACTCCCTCTCGGGAATGTGGGTTTTCGAGCGAAAAGTGGTCCCCTCCCTCCATCTGACCGAGGGGGATTGGAATCTGTCTCCCCAGATCAAGCTCAACGCCCATAAGTACCTGGGTCGGTGCTTCGGTGAGGTCAAAATCACCCAGAAGATCAGGCAGGGCGAAACCAAGCAGAGTTATCTGAAGACGGGGTTCGGGCACCTGATGTGGATCGCCAAGAATCGTTTTGTGCAGCGGAAGGGTATCCAGCCCGCCGATTGAGACCATCTCAGGCCTTTCTCCTGGACCGTCTTGGCGGAAGCCATGAAGATGCGCTTCACCTGGTGCCTATGAATCCCTGTCTCGATATACTGGAATCGTGCTCGTCGGCATCCGCTTTCGAGGCGCTATGCAGAAGCGTGTGGGCACGTACCCGGGCCGTTCAGATGGGATAGCGATGAAAGATAGAGCCAAGCATAAATCGGTCATGGACCTTGTGCTGAGACCCGAATGGGTCTTCCTTGTCCTTTTCCTCGTGTTTTCGACGGCTGCCACCCTCCTGGTGCCCATGGGAGCGGGCCCGGACGAACCTAGCCATATCGCCAGGGTCGAGCAGATCGCTGATGGGGTTATGGTGACGCCGACCATCGAGGCCTCCCAGGTTGACCGCGACCTTGCGAAAGTGGCGGACACCTCCCAACCGGTTTATGGCGGTTTCCAGGATTACGGTCTGATACATACGGCCGTGCAGAACATGAGGTCCTATCAGGGGCTGATGAGTCTCTATTCCTTCCCGGCCTGGTCGGCGTCCAACCTTGTTACGGGGGATCGGTTCGGTGAACAGCGGGTTGGTTTCGCTTTTTCCAACAGTGCTGTCAATTCGCCACTGGTCTACCTGCCCCAGGTACTGTTCTTCCGCCTGGCGGGGCTCTTCACCCACAGCGCCTGGTGGCTCATCTTTGCGATGCGGATGGGGGGGATTCTGACCCTGGCCCTGGCCATATTCCTTTGCATACGGGCCATCCCGGTCGGCAAGTGGTTCATGGCCGTCTTCGGCATTCTGCCCAGCACGATTCTGACCAACACGGCCTTGACCGCGGATACGATCACCACGGTCTGTTGCCTGGCCCTGATCACCGCCTTCATGGTTGCATGGATGCGTGAAGGACCGGTATCACGGTTGACCTGGGGCGTATTGGCCGTCTCGTCAGTGAGCATGGGGATGGCCAAACTCAGTTACCTGCCCTTGGTGTTCCTGCTTCTCCTCCTCCCTATGGTGCGTCCCGAGCTCAGAACAAGACGAACCTGGGCATGGGTGGGTGGCATCGTCCTGGCCTCCCTGGTCATCTTCCTGGTCTGGTATATGCAGATCGGCGGTGTCAATACGGGCGTCCTGTTCGATTCAGCCGTCAAGCCCGCCCAGCAAAAGAAATTCATCCTTGGCCACCCCCTCTTCTATGCCAAGAACGAACTCAGCCTCTTCCTGATGATGGACTTTTTCCAGGTATCCAACTTCGGCATTCTCTCCATGCGAGGGACTTCCCTGGAATGTGGCTGGATCTATCTCATCTTGATGGCCATCGCCCTGTTCGTGCCTGATCCTCGAGAACGGCCTCTGAACGAGGGGAGGAGTGGCATCTGGTGGGTGATTTCTGCTTTCATACTCGAGTACCTGGTCATGTTCGTGCTCATTTCCACGGCGCTCTACCTTCAGTTCACCCCGGTCGGGGCACCCTACATCGCCGGGGTGCAGAATCGTTACTTCGTACCAATCATGCCCCTGCTCCTGTTGAGTGTCCTCCTCCTGGCCAGGTGGATCCTCGCTCCGCGGATCGACCCTGAACCAGGTGAAGTGCGGCTTGCGGCGGCCGAGAGCCGGGACCGGGTCCTCATCCGGATCCTCTCCTCTGGGATGGCCATATCGATTCTTGTCATGATGCTGAATCTGCTCAGGGTCGTCTATGACAAGGGGATCATCATCCGATGACCATGCGGTGTTTTGGCCCGCGCTCCCTACAAGTGTGAAGACGTCGACTTGCAGTAGCATGGGATGATATGACAGAGAAACTTGCCTTGAAGAACATTATCGTCACTGGTGGCTGTGGTTTCATCGGTTCCAATTTCGTGCGGTACGTGGTCAGGAACCATCCCGAGGTTCACGTCACGGTTATCGATGCCTTGACTTATGCGGGCAACATCGAGAACATCGCAGGGCTTCCAGAGGATCGGGTGGAATTCGTACACGGGAATATCTGTGATGAGGAACTGCTGAACCGGGTGGTTCCCGGGCATGACGCCATCGTGCACTATGCGGCGGAATCTCATAATGACAACTCGATAGCGAATCCGGAACCCTTTGTCCAGACCAATGTGGTCGGGACCTTCCGCCTGATTCAGGCCGCCAGGAAGTTCGACATCCGTTACCATCACGTCAGTACCGACGAGGTATACGGCGACCTGGCCCTGGATGATCCTGCAAGGTTCACGGAGGAGACCCCCTACCACCCCTCCTCCCCTTACTCCTCGACCAAGGCCTCCTCCGATATGCTGGTCAGGGCCTGGTTCAGGACCTTTGGTCTCAAGATGACCATTTCGAACTGCTCCAACAATTATGGTCCATATCAGCATGTTGAGAAGTTCATTCCCCGTCAGATCACCAATATCCTGGAGGGTATCCGACCCAAGCTGTACGGTGACGGACTCAATGTCAGGGACTGGATCAACACCGAGGATCACTCGTCGGCCGTATGGACCATCCTCACCCAGGGCAGGTTGGGTGAGACCTACCTGATCGGTGCCGATGGTGAGCGCGACAACATCACGGTCTTGCGCGACATCCTGCGGGTGATGGGCAAGGACGAGAACGATTTCGACCACGTCAAGGACCGGCCGGGCCATGATCGCCGCTATGCCATCGACTCCTCCAAGCTCCGCAGGGAGCTGGGTTGGACTCCGGCCCACACGGACTTCGAGTCAGGTCTGAGGGAAACAATCGATTGGTATCGCAGTAATCGGCAGTGGTGGGAGCCTGTCAAGGCCGCCACTGAGGCCCGGTACAGCCAGCAGGGGCAGTGAGACTGAACCCCCGGGGCGGTAGAACAGGATGCTGGGAGGGGTCTATGCTCCTACCTGGCTTTCTGATTCACGAGGAAAGGTAATGACGTACATATGCCTATGGAATTCGAAAAGGAACTGAAGGCGCAAACCACCAATATTCCCGGTCTTCTGGTTTTCGACCTGCCGGTGCACGGCGACAACCGAGGGTGGTTCAAGGAAAACTGGCAGCGAGCCAAGATGACCTCCCTGGGTCTGCCTGATTTCGGCCCTGTGCAGAACAACATCAGTTTCAACGCCAAGAAGGGTGTTACCAGAGGGATTCATGCCGAGCCCTGGGACAAGTTCATTTCCATCGGTGCCGGGGAGATTTTCGGAGCCTGGGTGGATCTGCGACCCGGACGGACCTTCGGGCAGGTCTTCACCACCCGCCTGGATCCTTCCAAGGCCATCTACGTGCCCAGGGGTGTGGGCAACAGCTTCCAATCCCTTGTGGACGGCACCGTGTACACCTACCTGGTCAACGCCCACTGGTCCCTGGAGCAGAAGAAGACCTATACTTTTGTCAATCTCGCCGATCCCGACCTGGACATCGACTGGCCCATTCCGCTGGAGCAGAGTGAACGCAGCGAGGCCGACATGAACCACCCCATGCTCAGGGATGTCAGCCCGATGAAGCCCAAGCGCACCCTGGTCACCGGATCCAGGGGTCAGCTCGGTTCAGCCATACAGCGGTACGTCACTGAGCATAATCTGACTGAATTCGAGTTTACCGACATCGACGGGTTCGATTTCTCCGATTCACGGGCCTACGACCGTTTCGACTGGGACCTGTACGGCACCATCATCAACGCCGGCGCCTACACTGCCGTCGACAAGGCTGAGACCGCAGAGGGCAGGAAGGTGGCCTGGAAGGCGAATGCCCTCGGTCCCTCCCTGCTGGCCCAGGTGGCCCAGCGTCATCAGATCACCCTGGTCCATGTGTCCAGTGACTACGTCTTTGACGGAACCCGGGAGGAGCACGGGGAGGACGAGGACTTCTCCCCACTGAATGTCTACGGGCAGACCAAGGCCGCCGGAGACATAGCCGTGGCCGCCGTACCGCGCCACTACATCATCCGTTCAAGCTGGGTGATCGGTCAGGGGAACAACTTTGTCAGGACCATGATGCGGTTGTCCGACAAGGTGGCTGACCCGGATGACGCCCTGGACCAGGTCACCGTCGTCAATGACCAGTATGGTCGATTGACTTTCACCGATGACATGGCCGAGGCCATCTTCCACCTCCTGGATGGACAGGCGCCCTATGGCGCCTACAATCTGACAGGGTCCGGCAGGATCCGCTCCTGGGCCGATATCGCCAAGGAGGTCTTCAGACAGACCAATGGAAATGATGACAAGGTGCGGCCGGTGACCACCGAGGAGTACTACGCCGGTGCCGATGCCCCGATCGCCCCCCGGCCCGTTCACAGCGCCCTGAAACTGGACAAGATCGAGCAAACCGGGTTCCGTGTTCCCGACTGGGAAGACTCCATGCAGAGGTACATCGGCCAGGTCAAGTCCTGAGCATAACTGAATGCGGGGGAACGGCAGAGATACATCCCGACCCTTTCCGGTGCCAAGGGTCGGGTACTAGGCTGTTCCCTATTGTGCCTAGTGTCTGTATGAAGTTCGCAAAGGAAGGCAGCAGTCGATGAAAGGCATCATTCTTGCAGGTGGGTCGGGTACCAGGCTTTATCCGCTCACCACCGTCACATCCAAACAGTTGCTACCTGTATACGACAAGCCGATGATCTACTACCCGCTCAGCGTCTTGATGATGGCGGGCATCAAGGACATCCTGCTTATCTCCACACCACAGGACCTGCCCAACTTCAAGCGCCTGCTCGGCTCCGGGAAACAGTTCGGCATCAACCTCTCCTACACTGTGCAGCCCAGTCCTGACGGGCTGGCCCAGGCCTTCATCCTCGGTGAGGACTTCATCGATGGTGAACCCTGCGCCCTGGTTCTGGGCGATAACATCTTCTACGGCAACGGTCTGGGGAATATCCTCAGACAGGCATCCAGAACCATCGATGGTGCTGTGGTCTTCGGCTACTATGTCGATGACCCCCAGCGGTATGGTGTCGTCGAATTCGATGAGCAGAAGAAGGCCGTCTCCATCGTGGAGAAGCCGGAGAACCCTGCCTCCAACTATGCCGTGACCGGTCTGTACTTCTATGACAGCCGGGTCACTGAGCTGGCCAAGCAGGTCAGGCCGTCGGCACGCGGCGAGTTGGAGATCACCGACCTGAACAGGATGTATCTGGAGATGGGCCTCCTGAATGTGATGACCCTGGGGCGTGGATACGCCTGGCTGGATACGGGTACCATGGACTCGCTCTATGAGGCAGGTGAGTTTGTCCGGACCGTAGAAAGGGCCCAGGGTCTGCCGATTTCCTCCTTGGAGGAGATTGCCTTTGAGAACCGTTGGATTTCCCGAGACCAGCTTTTGGAGTCCGCCAAACGTTATGCCAAGTCACCCTACGGCCAGCATCTCATACAGGTTGCGGAAAACAGGGTGATTTCACGGCCGGATGACTGAGATGGAGACCATGCCCAAGTTTTCAGTGGTGATTGCCGCCTGCAATGTCGAACCCTATATTGGTCAGTGCCTGAGAAGCCTGCAGGCCCAGACCTTCGCGGATTTCCAGGCCATAGTAATCAATGATGCCAGCACGGATGGCACCAGGGACGTCATTGAGGGAATCATATCCGACGACTCGCGGTTCGTTCTCGTCGACAAGACGGAACGGGAAGGGTCGCACCTGGCCAGGAAAACCGGAACGGGCTTGGCCGAGGGGGCCTGGACGCTCTTCCTTGATGGTGATGACGAGCTGAAGGAAGACGCCCTGTCCGTCCTTGAGGCCCATCTTTCCTCCCTGCCTGAGAATCAGCAGCCTGACATGCTTCGCTTCGCCCGGTCCGTCCTGCCCGAGAACCCCGAGTTGGTCGAGGAGGCCAAGACCGTTGAGGCCAGCTTCAACGTGCGCACGGATGGCCTGCTCAGGGGTGGGGAGATACTCAAGTCCGTATTCTCGGATGGCGACGGCCACCAGCGGGGTTCCTGGTCGATTATCTCCATGGCCGTCAAGACGGATGTGCTCCAGAAGGCCTTCGGCGCGACGACGCAAGCGAATCTGGGCAGGATCGAAGACGCCTACGAATTCTTCATCCTGGCCGATACCGCCGAAACCTACGCCTACTTTGATTCGGCTCCCCTATATCTGTATCACTGGGGAAGGGGCGTCACCGGTACCGAAAAAATCACACTTGACTGTTTCGAGCACAACCTCAAGGGGATTGCGGCCACGCTCCATGAGATGGAACAGTACTGCCAGCGTTCCGATTCTCAGGACGTGCAGGATTGCTGGACCTGGCTCTGCCGCAACTTCCCCAGGCACATATCCACCGATATGGTCCTGAGGGTCAGCGTCAAGGATGAGCATGATGCTGCGATTGCCTTCGCCAGGACCTGGGGTAGCCAGGTTGCTTGTGGTGAGTTGGCGCGTCTGATCGGCGACAGGGCCAGGCAGGTGCTGAAGGACGGCAAGGCCATCGGCGTCAAGGATGAGTTGTGGAGATTGCTCGGCTTCTATCAGGAGATCGAGGAGGGTCTTACCTGGCCCAGCCTCAATGATGCCCTCTACGGGGAGTACTATGCCGAGATGATTCACGAGGCATCCGACCTGGTGGATCAGGTGCGCAGCACAGCCGGGGTTTCCCCAGCGCTGACCAAGGCCGCTGTCAAGCGGTTGGCCATCTTCTGCTTCTACGATCCCAAGGGCCACGCGTCCTCCTACATCGAAACCCTGTTGACCGATCTGATGCGTAACGTCACGGATCTGATTGTCGTCGCCAACGGGAGCATGGACCAACCCTCACGTGAGCTCTTCCAACGGTTCACCGACAGGATCATCGTTCGGGAGAACATCGGTCTGGATGCCGCCGCATACAAGGAGGTCATGCTGGGCCTGGGCTGGGATGCCCTGACTCAATATGATGAGGTCATCTGCATGAACGACACGGTTCTGGGGCCTGTCTATCCTTTCGCCGAGATGTTCGCCGAGATGGATGCCCGTGATGTGGACTTTTGGGGGATTACCGCCTACCACAGCGAAACCGTCAACAACGAGTTCATCCCCACCCACCTTCAGGCTTACTGGCATGTCTACCGGAAGTCCTTCATCCAGACCCGCGACTTTCAGGAGTACTGGGAGAACCTGCCGGTGTGGCGCTCATACGCCGATGTGACCCATAAGCACGAGATTCCCTTCACCGCCCACTTCGTCGATCTGGGGTATTCCTGGTCGGCCTATGTGGACGAGGAGAAGTATAGGGCTGTTTCCTCTTACCCCCTCCTGTATTCTCCCGTGAATCTGGTCAGGGACGACCGGTGCCCGATCTTCAAGAAGCGTTCCTTCTTCGTGGATTATGACACCATTTTCGACCAGACCGCAGGGCAGCCCGCCATGGATCTGTATGACTACCTGCGCGACCATACCACCTACCCGACCGATCAGATCTGGGATGCCATCCTCCCCAATTACAACATTGAGGACATTCGCAAGGCCCTTCATCTGACTTACATCCTGGCCAACGAGTCGAATGGCGCCGTAACCGATTCGGTCATGAAATCGGCCTTCATCTACCATATCTACTTCCTGGATCTGCTTGATGAGACCTACCGGTACATCAGCAGGATTCCTGAAGAGACCGACATCTACGTCACCACGACCAGCGACAAGATCGACAAGGTCGACCAGTATCTCAAGTCCCGTGGCTTCAGGCGGCCGGTGCATTTCATTCCCGTCCAGAACCGCGGTCGGGATGTTTCCGCCCTCCTTGTGGGGGCCAAGTCGGTCATCCTGGACGGGGGGTATGAGGTCGTGGGTTTCGCTCACGACAAGAAGTCCAGCCAGAACCAGGAAACCGGACATCATGGCACCGAAACCCAGGGGTTTGCCTATAAACTCATGGAGAACACCCTGGGTAGCACCCCCTTCATCCGTCGTGTGCTGAACCTCTTTGAACAGAATCCTCGGTTGGGTATGCTCTCGCCCCTGCCGCCGTATCATGCCCTCTATTTTGCGCATACCCTGCCCGCCGATTGGGGGCCCAACTTCCTGAACACCAAGAACCTGCTTGAGCAGCGACTGCACCTGAGTGCCCCCATGGATGAGTCCAAGGCCACCATGTCGGCCATCGGGTCCTGCTACTGGTTCCGGGTGGCTGCCCTGAAGCCGCTGTTCGCGGCCAACTGGCAGTATGAGGACTTCCTTGCCGAGGGTGAGATGGGTGTGGACGGGTCCATATCGCACGCCATCGAACGCGTCAATGGCTACGTGGCTCAATCCCAGGGGTACTACCCCGCCTGGGTGCTGAATGACCGATACGCCAGGTTGGAGGTCGACTCCCTCCTCTACACGACCAATTCCCTGATCCGGGCTATGGGGCCGGCTCGCAACGGCGAGACCCTGCTGGCCAACTGTGATTCACTCAGGCGGAGCATCAAGCCGTCCCGTCGATACTCTCGGGCTTTGAGAAGGAAGGTGCATCGGGGGCTCCGGATTGTGGCCAAGTACACCGTCAGACCCCTGCCTGAGCCGGTCCAGTCGGTCATCTACCGGACGGCATGGTTTCCGCTGATAACCTACCGTCGTCTACGTGACGGTCTGCGCAGGAGGCTTCGGGGCTGACTTATTGGCGGCCCCGGTCAGGGGCGTTGCTGATAGTAGGAACAGGGCTTGTCCAAATCCACCAGGGCGTTGGCGATATGGTGTGAATCGGCCTCGGCCTCATACCTGACCTGGGTCTGCGCATTGGGAACAAAGCCGTACTGGCTGGTCAGGATGTTCTCATACCCGATGGGGAGCCGGATGGTGGTGTCCTCGAAGGGCACGGCGGTATAGGAATCCCAGCTTGATTTCAGCGTCTTCCAGAAGTTCCTGCTGCGGTACATGCCGTACCGGGGGAAGGTGACATAGGTCGAATCATCGAAATCGTGCGATTGACGCATGGTCGCCAGCCGGGATGCGTACTGCTTGGCGTAATACTTCAGCGGGTGCATCTGGATCCAGGCATAGGCCAGGGCACGACGGATGCGATTGGGGTACAGCCAGGCTATGGTGTCGGGGTAGAGATAGGTCTTGCCGAACTTCCGTACGAGGTCGTAGCAGTAGAGCTTTTCGACCGTCTTGTACCAGGATCGGCGCTGCTCCAGGGCATCCGGGGCGCCGTCGATCGGTTCTATGTCGATGAAGACCCCGGTATAGCACTCGGGGAAGCGCAGGAGGATGTTTGAAACATAGGTTGTGCGCTTGTCGTGGAGCTTGATGAAATGGTAATCGGCGTGGTCGCTCTCCAGTCCATCCATGATTCCCAACCAGGAGGGCAGGATGGCGGGCGCCTCACGCTTGAATCGCTCGTAATCCGGCCGGGGCATGTTGATGTCCAGATCGTCGTCCCAGGGGATGAATCCCTGGTAAAGCAACGCACCGACTGTGGTGCCGCCCGAGGAGTAGTATCGCAGACCCAGGCTGTCGCAGGCCTTGACGAACTCCTTGTATACGTTCAGAGCAAGGTCTTGTATGCGCTTGATCTCTTCAATGTCAGATTCCATGGGGTCCATCGTGCTTCATGTCGACTGCCGCATATTTCAGCAGGGCGTAATCGGTGCCCTTGGCATCCTCGCGGATGGAGAAGGAGCAGGAATTCTCCTCGTTGGTGAAGGCCACCATGTTGGTGTGGTCCTCATCGGCCGGGTCCTTGACGCGGAGTGAGGCCGTTATCTGGTAGTTCCCGTTGTTGAACATACGCAGGGGGAGGCTGAAGTGCATTTTCTGTCGCCCCTGGCCTCCCACGCCCATCTTCATGGTACCTGAATCGTAGGGGATCCCGCCCCGCCTCGCGTCGAGCATGGACAGGGCCATGAAGAAGGGCTCCTGCTTGGTGAATTCGTACTCCACGTCGAACTCGAATGATTCCTGGCTGGTCAAGACGACCTTGGATTGTGGTACGCACCTGAGCAGGGGAACCGTGTCGTTGAGACCCTTGGGGTGTCCGTTGGTGCCGATCTTCCCCTGCTTGCCGGACTTGCTGTTCAGGCTTTCCAGATTCTCCTGGGTGTAGAGGTTGGCGGCCTCGTCCTTGTCCCCGTTGACGATGATGCGACCGTCACGGATCAGAATCGCCTTGTTGCAGTATTTCTTGACCGACTCCATCGAATGGGTAACCAGGATGACGGTCTTGCTGCGGTCCTTCTTGATTTCATTGAAGAAGTTGTTGCACTTGGTCTGGAAGGCTTCATCGCCGACCGCCAGAACCTCGTCCAGGACCAGGATGTCGCCCTGGGCCTTGATGGCGACCGAAAAGGCCAGCCGGACCTGCATGCCGCTGGAGTAGTTCTTCAACTTTTGGTCCATGAAGTCTTCAAGCTCGGCGAATTCGACGATGTCGTCATACATGGCCTCGACTTCCTTTTCGGAGAAGCCCAGGAGGGCACCATTGAGGAAGACGTTCTCCCGTCCGGTGAGTTCGGGATTGAACCCGACGCCCAACTCGATGAAGGGAACCAGCTTGCCGTGTACCTGGATGCTGCCCGAATTGGGTGTGTAGATGCCGGAGATGAGCTTGAGCAGGGTGGACTTCCCGCTCCCGTTTCTGCCGACGATGCCCAGGAAGTCGCCCTTGTGCACCGTGAAGCTGATGTCCTTGAGGACTTCCTGGTCGCGGTAGCCCTTGATGCCACGGGTCCAGTTGATAACGGCCTGCTTCAGACCGCTGGCCTGCTCGGTCGGAAGTCTGAAGGACTTGCTGACATGATCTACACGAAGGGCGATATCGGAATCTTGATGAGTCATGGTTAGAGAATCTCTGCAAACTTGTAGTTGTACCGACGGAAGAGCGAGAAGCCGATGCCGAAGATGACCACGGTGATCAGAATCGGGATGATCTGGATATACCAGCTGTTGACCATGGTCCAGACGGTGGGCACGTTCTCCGGGGAGATCAGGTTATGACGCACGTCCATGATGGACTGGGCGGCGGGGTTCATCAGCATCAGCTTGGCGATGGTCTTGCCGTGTTCCGGGCTCATCTGCTCGATCATGGTGATGGGGTAGATGATG
Organism: uncultured Bifidobacterium sp.; assembly: GCF_945269915.1. Lineage (GTDB taxonomy): Bacteria > Actinomycetota > Actinomycetes > Actinomycetales > Bifidobacteriaceae > Bombiscardovia > Bombiscardovia indica. The sequence continues at coordinate 21,466 of NZ_CALYOY010000030.1, forward strand.
GGCACCGCATAGAAGAGGGCCTGCAGGACCACCTCCCAGATATGTTGCATATCCCGGAACCATACGTATAGGGTGGCCAGGATCATGGATACGCCAAGCGCCAGCACATAGAGTTCCCCGATGTTCAGGAATACGAAGACGATGCGCCAGGTGAAGTGTGCGTGGGAAAAGAGACCGAAGATGATGACGACGACCATGTTGATGGCCAGGCTGATCAGGGAACCCACGGTTGCCGCCACGACGGTGATGTACTTGGGGAAGTTGATCTTGCGGAGGATATCTCCCTTGGTGACAACCGACTGCATACCCATGGTGGTCGCCTCCGAGAAGAAGTTCCAGAGGCTGATGCCGCACAGCAGGACGATGGGGTAGGTGGGGGTTCCATCGCTGAACTTCAGGAAGCGCACAAAGACCACGTACATGACGGCAAAGAGCATGAGCGGCTTCAGGACCGACCATGCGACGCCCAGCCAGGACCCCTCGTATCGCAGCTTGAAGTCCGTCTTTACCAGTTCTTTGAGCAGGATCCAGGAATACCGGTACCTGCTCACCAGTCGTTCTTTTATTTGCTCCACAAAGAGACCAGTGTATCAGCGGTACAGGTTCTGTGGACCGTACGAGAACCCTTGCACAAGACCCCCATCGAAACACATCCCGGTTCAAGGTCCTTGATAGATTGGGAGCTCATCTTGTGTTGGTAATGGAATTCAATTCAAAGGCGGACCGCAAGGGTCTGTCATGAGTTGCGGCGGGAGTACTGTGATGACCGAGATCCGAATGGGCAGGCGGTTCGACAGGCTGTTCCTCGCGGTGGGGCTGGTTGCCTCGTCGCTGGTGGCCGCCCTTTACCTGGAGATGTTCCATGAGGTGGTCAGGACCGAACATACCTCGGTGGGGACAGGTCTCTTCTACAACCAAATCACTTCACGTGTGGTGTTCAGGGTCCTTATCCTCTTCCTGCTGTGCCTTCTGGTGCTTGGTCTGCTCCTCTTTCCAGGCAGGCGTCTGCTGAGGCTGGCCCATCGGTACAGGTGGCCCCTGGCCATCGCGCTGATCGCCCTTCTGACGGTATGCAGGATAAGCGGTTCCTCAGTGGCCTACATGGCCAACTATGTGGGCGGCGAGACCTTCCGTGGCACCCTCTTCGGCATTCCCCGAGCCATCCGGAGTGATGAGTGGAATGTGTTCACCCCCCTCGCTTTTTCCCAGGCCTACAGCGGTTATGCCGCCACCTCGCCCCTCCCGAGGGCCATGCCTACGAATGTGACCATGGTCTACGCCCAGCCGGCATGGGCCTTGGCTACGATTTTCCGGCCCTTCCTCTGGGGTTTCATCGTGCTGGGCAGCGAGATGGGTCTGGCCTTCTTCTGGAGCGCCCGCCTGGTCCTGCTCCTTCTGGTCTCCTATGAATTCGGGCGCTGGTTCACCCATGATGACCGCTGGCTCTCGGCCGCCTACGGCCTGCTCATGGGATTCGCCCCCATCGTTCAGTGGTGGTTCGCCGTCAATGGCATGGCCGACCTCTTCATTTTCGGACAGGGTGCCGTTCTTCTCTTCGCCAGGTACCTGACGACACCCTCCACCCCGATGCGGTGGTTGGTGGGCTTCCTGGCCGCATACTGCCTGGGGGGATTCATCATGGTTCTCTACCCGGCCTCGCAGGTTCCACTTGTCTACGCCTTTGGCGCTATCTGCCTGTGGACACTCATCCACTACTGTCTTGGACAGCGTGCTGCCAAAATCACCGGTAGTGCCGACGGCAGGTCTTTCGTCGCTCAGGCAGCGCCTCTGGTCACCGCCTGCATCGTGGTTGTCGTTTGCGTGCTTGGGGCCCTTTATCAGGCGCGCGATGCCATTCGTTCAGAGAGCTCCACGGTCTATCCGGGCAATCGCCTGAGTACGGGAGGAGGCATCCTTCCTGCCCTGATGGGGTATGGCGCCAGCATATTCTCCCCCCTGGAGGCCCAGAACGTACATCCGAACGCCCCGGAGCAGGCCCTCTTCTTCAGCCTCTTCCCGGTCGGATTGCTTTTGGGCATATACGCGGTCTGGAAGACCAGGGACGGCCTGTTGGCCGCTCTTCTTGCAGCTGATGCCTTCATCTATATCTATGGAATATGTGGCCTGCCCGAGTGGCTCTGCCGCTTGACCCTGATGAGCAGGGCGACCACGGGCAGGATGAAGCTGGCTGTCGGCATGATTGAACTGATTCTCATCTTCCGGTCAGTCACGGAATTGAGATTGGCCAGAGCCAGACGCCAGAGGGAAACCGTGGTGGCTGAGGCGGGGATGAACGCCCCTGCCGAGCACGGGTCGCCGAAGAGGACGTCACTGCTCAGCAGGCCGGTTCCCGCCATGCTCGCCTGCCTGGCCGGCTCCCTCCTGATCGCAATGGGTGCCGGGTTCTCATCCACCTACCATCTCCGGATGCTCTATCTGGTCATGCTCGTCCTGGTCGTCTTCTTCATGTTGGCCGGTCTCTGGGGAGTCGTGTTCGGCCGCGCCTACGCCAGGCAGGTTCTGGTCTCCTCCCTGGTGGTCGTCGTTCTGGCCGGCGGGTGCGTGAACCCCGTCCAGCAGGGCGCCCGAACCCTGGCCAGCAGCCCGGTCATATCGATGGTGCAGAGCAAGACCATCCATCAGGACTCCGGGGAGGGCGGTAAGGTGGCTGTCCTGGCCGATGATTCCGTGATGGGCCAGGCGCTTATCGCCAATGGCGTTCCGGCTCTCAATTCCCTCAACGCCTTCCCCGCACTGGACCGCTGGCACAAAATCGATCCCAACGCCCGAAAGGAACACATCTACAACAGGTATGCCTACGTTGATGCAGAGGTGACCGGGAAGAAGACTTCCACCTTCTGGTATATCGGCGCGGATCACTTCGGCGTCCGTCTGGCCGTCGATGACCTTCCCAAGGTGGGCGTCACCCACATCCTCACCAAGAAGAATCTGGATACACTGGGTTCAGCCAGGGTTCATTTGGAGAAGATGGGCAAAACCGATGAGTGGAACCTCTACAAGGTTGAACAGGCCAATGGGGCGGACTGAGCAGAAGATGGCCGCAGAAGGGGAAATGGATGCCTCGACCATGTCGGTGGCGGCGGGGATGGTGACCTACAACCCTGATCTTTCAGACTTGGAGACCAACATTCCGTCCATCCTGGATCAGTGCGGCCACCTGGTGATTGTGGACAATGGTTCGGAACGAATCGAAGCGATGGAAGCCTTGTGTGCACGGTATTCCAACCTTGTCCTGATCAGGAACGGGAGGAACCTGGGAATAGCCGCTGCCTTGAACCAGGTCTTTGCCTGGGCCGGGAACCGGGGCTTCCGGTGGGTACTGACCCTGGATGACGATTCTTGTCCGCCCGGTACGATGCTGCAGGAATATCGCGAGTATCTCGCCCACACCACCGGTAAGCGGGTGGGCATCGTGTGTCCTCTTCTGGAAAATCGCCGGGATGGGACGGTCTTTCACAGTAAACGTTCAGAGGATGAGTGCATCACTTCGGGAAGCCTGACCAGTGTTGAGGCTTGGCGGTCATTGGGTGGCTTTGACGAGTGGCTCTTCATCGACGGGGTCGATTTCGACTTCTCCAGGCGCCTGGTCTCCGCAGGGTATTCGATTGAGGAATGTCGGTCCGTGCTCATGCCCCACCAGATAGGTCAGAGTCGCACCATCCACATCCTGGGGAGAAATCCAATCATCTGGAACCACTCGGCCTTCCGCCAGTTTTATATCCAGCGCAATGCCATCTATATCGACTACAAGCTCGGGACCTATTCCCTGGCCTCGTCTCTGCGGAGGTTCCTCAAAGACCTGGTCTTCGTTCTGATCTGGGAAGATGACAAGCGGGCCAAGGTGTCATCCATGGTTCGCGGGTGGAGGGCCGGGATGGCCAAGATTCGCAGGATGAAGCACCCCTCCTGAGGGTGGGTGGAACAGCGGTCAGGCCATGTTCTTGACGCGTTTGTCGTAGACGGCCTTCTCCAGGGTTCTGATTCCTCGCAGGAGCTGGCAGCGAAGTCGTTGAGCGGGGCTGAGTCCCCGCAGGGCCTCTGCTGTTCTTTCCCTGTCCTGGTTCAGTCTCTCCACTGCCACCTGATCCCCTGATTCGGCGATGGCCCACTGTTCGTACCGCAGGTTTCCCATGAGGGTGTAGTAACTGCGTGCCGGTGTCACTCCCGCCCTGCGGCAGATGGCCATGTTCTCCAGGGCGGCCTGGACATGATCGCTGTAGAAGCCGGCATTTTGCCGCCGATGGGTGACGGAATCCGGCCGTTGCAGCCAGTTGTACAGGTTCACATCGATATCGGCAACCCTGTCCATGCGGCTGTAGAGCTGCCCCGCCACGGCGGTGTCCTGGGCAAACCGTCCCTCGGGGAAGCGGATACCCTCCCAGACCCGGGCGCGATACAGCCGGCACCAGTTGGCTTCATTCAGGTATCGTGCCTCCTCATGTCTGCCGACCAGGTCGCCCAGTATTCTCAGACTCCTGCAAAACACATTCTGGTAGGCGGCCAGCGGGTTGCAGAAGACCGTGACCGATGTGGGGTCGGGAGCCCCTGCCCCCGCACTCTGCCTTATCTGATCCATGCGGGACGGACCGAACTGCTGCCATCGCGCCTTGCTCATATCGGCATCCGTGCTCCTCAGGGCGTGGAGGAGGAGCTCGAGATTGCGGCGGTCCAGAATGTCATCATTGTCGACGAAGGCTATGTATTCGCCCCGAGCCAGGTCCAGGCCGGTGTTCTGTGCCCGGGCTATGCCCCCGTTGGGCTGATGCACCACCCTGACCCTTGGGTCCCTGGCAGCATACTCGTCACAGATTGCGGGCGAGGAGTCCTTCGACCCGTCGTCGATCAGGATTGCCTCCAGATTCCCATTGGACTGGGCCAGTACCGAGTCGAGGCAGGCGGGCAGGTAGTCCTCGGCCATGTAGACCGGAATGATTACCGAAACCAGGGCATTCGGTTCATGAATCATGGTGTCTATTCTACGGAGAAACCCTGATGAGGGCGATTGTACCGGTCCCGCCGATGGTGTAGATTGATGAGTTGTCTGTCCGGTACATGCCCATGCGCGTGGGTGCATTACGGACCAGGTGCTACACCCTCCTGTCACGGAAAGTCCGTGACCGTTAGGTCCAAA
>NZ_CALYOY010000031.1 GCF_945269915.1 uncultured Bifidobacterium sp.
CCCCCCCCCCCGTTTATTGAGTGCATACAATTTGATGGTATGAAGGCAGGATACGACACATTCCTCGGCTCTGCAGGCCGAGGGAAGCGTGCTGGGACGTGGCTGAGATCAGGATGCAACCCTGTTTCCATGCCCCACCTGACCGCCTTCCCGGAGGCGTTGGGGACCGGCATCATCATCAACACCGCCAAGCCTGTCGGATCAGGGCTCAGAGCCAGGATGGGCCACCTGATCGAGGCCTATGAATCGACCCTGTCCAGGTTCCGGGATGATTCGATTCCGGCAGCCATGGCCGAGTCTGATCGGGGCGGAAGCTTCGATTTCCCCGAATACTGCCAGGGTCTGTTCGACCTGTATGACTGCTTGTATGTCGCCACCGGGGGCGCCTTGGATCCTGCTGTGGGCGCCGACCTGGTCCGTCTGGGCTATGGCAGGGATATGACCTTCCGCATGAGTGCCGATGCAGTCGACCATCTCGGCAGGATCCGGGGCAGGGCCACCTGGGGCGATGAGGTTGAACGTGTGGGTACGACCCTGAGGACCACGGGGTCGGTCCAGCTGGACTTCGGGGCCCTGGGCAAAGGGTATCTGGTCGACCTCTTGGCCGGTATTCTGGAGCATGCCCAAGGCTCCTACCGGGTCGGGGACTATCTGATTGACGCCGGCGGCGACATGAGGATCCATGCTCCCAAGGCCGTTTCCATCGCCATGGAGGACCCGGATGATCTGACCAAGGCGGTTGGGTTGGTTTCCATGGTATCGGGGTCCCTCTGTGCCTCGGCCCCCAGCAGACGGCGGTGGACCGCTCCTCGCAAGGACGGGGCGGCGGGCGGTTTGATGGTCCTTCACCACATTGTCAACGCCATTGATGGCTGGCCGGTCCGTCGGGTCGAGGCCACCTGGGTGGTGGTTGGCCGGGACGGGAACGATGGCGAACAGGGCGCGGGGGCATCGATATGTAATCAGGGGCAATGCTCGCCGGAGCGCTCGGGACGGGATTGGACCCCGGATCGTGTTCCGAGGAAGGGCCAGAATCCGGGCAAGGGCAAGGATGGTCGTTTGGCGGATTTGTACCCGACCGCCCTGGCAGACGGCTTATCGACGGCCCTCTTCCTGGTTGATGCCAATGACCTGGCCGAGCACTTTTCCTTCGCCTGTGCGACGATTGACGACAATCGTCGGGCCGTGGTCTCCAGGGGATTTCCGGGAACTATCTTCACGGGCTGAGATCGTGGACCGTGCTTTAGAACCGGTTCCCTGTCTTGATCGGCAAGGCATGATCCGCGGCAAGACTGATTCTCGGACATCGGAAACTTGGCCCGGCTTGAATTGTCGGCCCATCAATGGACCAGTTCGTCCATATATTGGACGCATAGTCCGGTCGGGTGATTACTCGGGCCTAAGGTCAAAACCAATCCGGATGCAGGACGCATTCGAAGGGAAGACTGCGAGAGGAGGTTCGCCGCGATGACAAGGAAATTGAGCACAGGTCGATTCGGTACTGTGTCCGCACGAATTATTAGCCCGTCTTCGTTGGCGGACTGATTCGGCAATCCTCATATTGTTCGACCCCGCCAGAAGGCAGGGTTGAACGAGCATCGCTTCATTTCACCAGACCCTGCCAACGGCGGGGTCTTCCGTAATGGTTCGGTTCCGTGGCTTCAGGCCAGGAGCCGACCGGGAGAAGGAGATGAAGTGATGACGGCAAGTGATACCGACGCCGGCTCTTTGGCCGGTGACGAAACCAAACAAGCCGGTCGGCCGCGCCAGGTCACCCGTAGCTCGGTCCGCATGGTCATAGGGGCATCCATGGTGGGTACCGCCATTGAGTTCTACGACTTCTATGCCTACGGGACCGCCTCGGCCAACTACTTCCCCAAGCTCTTCTTCCCCAAGACGGACCCGACCGTGGCCCTCCTGGCCTCACTGCTCACCTTCGCCATCGCATTCATCGCCAGACCCCTGGGGTCCCTGATCTTCGGCCATTTCGGCGACAGGCGGGGCCGCAAGACCACCCTGGTGGTCTCCCTCCTGACCATGGGCTGTTCAACCGTCCTGATTGGTGTCCTGCCCACCTACGCCACCTGGGGCCTCTGGGCCGTCGTGGTCCTCTGCCTTTGCCGGTTCGTCCAGGGTATCGGCCTGGGCGGTGAATGGTCGGGTGCGGCCCTGGTGGCCACCGAGAACGCCCCCGAGGGCAAGCGCGCCCTCTACGGGTCCTTCCCGGAGCTGGGTGCCCCGATCGGCTTCTTCCTGGCCAACGGGACCTACTTCCTCCTGGAGATGTTCTGCACGCCCGAGCAGATGCTGACCTGGGGATGGCGCGTACCCTTCCTTCTCTCCGCAATCCTGGTCCTGGTAGGCCTGGCCGTCCGCGTCTCCATGCAGGAGACCCCGATCTTCCAGATGGCCCTGGACCAGAAGAAGGTCGTCAAGACCCCCCTGGTCGAGGTGTTCCGCAAGAGCTGGCGCCAAGTGCTCCAGGCCACCTTCCTGGTCGCCGTCACCTACACCCTCTTCTACACCCTGGCCACCTGGTCCCTGGCCTACGGCACCAAGCCCAGGTCTCAGGGCGGTGGCGGCCTGGGCTTCAGCAACCAGGAATACCTCCTCATGCTGATGGTCTCCATCGTCGTCTTCGCCCTCTTCATCGTGCTCTCCTGCGTCTACGCCGACCGGATCGGCAGGCGTCGGGTCCTGGTGGGCAGCTCGGTCATGCTGGTGGTCTTCAGCCTGGCCTTCCCCTACCTGCTCATGGATCACCACAACACCTTCCAGGTCATGGTCTTCCTCTGCGTCGGCTTCGCCCTCATGGGCATGGCTTTCGGCCCGATCGGCGCCTTCCTCCCCGAACTTTTCGACGCCAACGTCAGGTACTCGGGCTCCGGCATCGGCTACAACCTGGCGGCCATAGTCGGTGCGGCCTTCGTGCCCACCGTCGCCACCTGGCTTTCTTCCCACTGGGGTGTGCGCTCGGTCGGCTTGTACCTGGCCGTCATGGCGGTCTGCTGTCTGGTGGCGGTCCTGACCTGCCACGAGACCAGGGATGTGGACTTCACCAAGTGACCGCAGCCCAAGACCTGTCACGGTAGTGATTTCGGATGTACCCGGCTGAGGATGGAGGTGGTTCCCGGCCTGTATGCAGGGTTGGCAACCTGTCGGTGTCCAAACAATGAGTCGCGGAATGCTCGCCTGGCCACGCCACGAGTATGGTTGGAGACAAAGAAGCAGTATCCGTCAATCGACCTGGGCAAAGGACAAAATCCGGAGCCGGAGTTGATGAGCAACGTCCGCTGAACAAGAGCTGATCAAATAGTAAGTAATGCGTCACGATCCCTGGCCGCACTTTATGGACCGGCAGGACCGTTTAAAAAGGAGTAAAGATAATGGCAGCACAGATCTGGTATGAGAAGGATGGGGATCTCTCGGTTCTGCAGGGCAAGAAGGTGGCCATCATCGGCTACGGTTCCCAAGGACATGCTCATGCGCTGAACCTGCGCGATTCCGGTGTTGACGTAGTGGTCGGTCTGCGCGCCGGCTCCAAGTCGGTCGAGTTCGCCAAGGAGCAGGGTCTGGAGGTCAAGACCGTGGCGGAGGCCACCAAGGAAGCCGACATCGTCATGATCCTGGCCCCCGATCAGTACCAGCGCACCATCTGGCGTGATGACATCGAGCCCAACATCAAGGAGGGCGCCGCTGTCGGCTTCGCCCACGGGTTCAACATCCATTACGGATACATCAAGCCCAGCGCCGATCATCCCGTCTTCATGGTCGCCCCCAAGGGCCCGGGCCATATCGTCCGTCGTGAGTATGTGGCCGGCCGCGGTGTGCCGGTGGTCGTTGCCGTCGAACAGGATCCCCGCGGTGACGGCTGGGACATCACCCTGGCCTACGCCAAGGCCCTGGGCGCCCTGCGTGCAGGCGCCATCAAGACCACCTTCAAGGAGGAGACCGAGACCGATCTCTTCGGCGAGCAGGATGTGCTCATGGGCGGCGTCAACCACCTGGTCGAGACCGGCTTCGAGGTGCTGACCGAGGCTGGCTACCAGCCCGAGATCGCCTACTTCGAGGTCTGCCACGAGCTCAAGATGCTGGTCGATCTGATGAACGAGGGCGGTCTGAACAAGGCCCGTTGGTCCTGCTCCGACACCGCCCAGTACGGTGATTTCACCTCCACCGTGGTCGACGAGTCCACCAAGGATCGCATGCGTCACCAGCTCAAGCGCATCCAGGACGGCTCCTTCGCCAAGGAGTTCATCGACGACCAGGATGCCGGCGCCCCCAAGTTCAAGGAGCTGCAGGAGAAGTACTCCCACGAGAAGATCGAGGAGGTCGGCCCCAAGCTGCGTGCCATGTTCTCCTGGAACAAGGACGTCAAGGATGCCGACGAGGCCCAGTCCTTCACCGGGAAGATCGCCCGCTCCCAGGTTCAGTGATTCCCCGCTTTCACGGGGACCGCATCAGGTCTGAGTGAGAGACCGCCCCGCGGATGGGCTTCGGCTCCTTCGCTGGGCGGTTTGTCATATGTGGCCCTGACCCACAGGGAGTCCGGCGGAATAAGGCCCAGGGCGACGTTTCATCAGCGGGCCGAATCCGTTCCGGAGACGTCCATGTCCTTGAGCTTGACGATCTTGGTGTGATTGACGAACTTGTAACCCAGGTAGAGCACCAGGACCAGGACCACGCTGAAGTAGGTCATGGCCATGTGTGACCAGTTCAGGCTTGCCATGGAGGGGATGTCCTGTCCGGCGATGACGATCAGGCAGAGCGCCATGGCCAGGAGGGGGCCCAGGGGGTAGAGCTTGGAGTGGTACTTGAGCTCGCTCACGTCATGTCCCTGGAGTTTGAAGGCCCTGCGGAAGCGGAGGTGGCTCAGGGCTATGCCGATCCAGGCGATGAAGCCGGTCAGGCCCGTCGCCGTCACCAGCCACATGTAGAAGGTCTGGCCGAAGATGCTGGAGGCAAAGGTGGCCAGCGACATGCAGACCGTGGCCACCAGGGCGGCCATGGGGATGCCCCGCTTGGTGGTCCTGGCGAAGACCTTGGGGGCGTAGTGGTCCTTGGCCAGTCCGTAGAGCATGCGGCTGGAGGCGTAGGCGCCCGTGTTGACGGCCGAGAGGATGGAGGTCAGGACCACGGCGTTCATGACACTGGCCGCCGAGGCCAGTCCGGCCCGCTGGAAGACCAGGGTGAAGGGCGACATGGCGATGTTGCCGTCCGAGGCCCCAAGGAGGTTGGGGCTGGTGTAGGGGATCAGGGCCGCGATGACGAAGATGGAGAGGATGTAGAAGAGGAGGATCCTCCAGAAGACCTCATTGATGGCCTTGGGCACGGCCTGGCCGGGGTTCTCCGATTCGCCGGCGGTGACCCCCACCACCTCGGTCCCCTGGAAGGAGTATCCGGCTATCAGGAAGACGCTCATGATGGCCGGGAAGCCGCCCACGAAGGGGGCGTCCTTGTAGGTGAAGTTCCGCAGGCCAACGGCCGGGTGGAACATGATGCCGAAGATCATGGCGAAGCCGATGACCAGGAAGACGATGATGGTGGCCACCTTGATCAGGGAGAGCCAGAACTCCGTCTCCCCGAAGGCCGAAACGGCCAGGGCGTTGATCAGGAAGACGACGACCAGGACCAGGAGGCTCCATATCCAGCCGGGGGTGTCGGGCAGCCAGTACTGGATCAGGAGCGCGGCCGTCGAGATGTCAACGGCCCCGGAAATGGTCCAGTTCAACCAGTAGTCCCAGCCCATGGCGAACCCCAGGGCCGGGTCCACATAGCGGGAGCTGTAGGCGGCGAAGGAGCCGGAGACCGGCATGTGGGTGGCCAACTCGCCCAGGCTGGTCATCAGGAAGTAGACCATGACCCCCATGGCCGCATAGGCCAGGAGACCGCCGCCCGGCCCGGCCGTGGAGATGGTGGAACCCGAGGTCATGAAGAGCCCGGTGCCGATGCAGCCGCCAAGGGCGATCATTGATATATGGCGGGTCTTCAGATTGCGCTTGACTTCGCTCTGGGACTGTCCGGTTTCCCTGCCCTTGTCACCTGAAGACATCTTATCCGCCTTTCGGGTCCACAGACTGTATGTCTGCAGACTGGGTACTGATTTGCTTGTTTGCCCTCCCCGGCGCTTTCGGGGAAGGGGCAGACTGGTCGGATTATTCATCCGACTGATCCCCGATATGAAATACACCGGTGCCTACCCTAAGCCCTTACTTTATTGGCGTCACGGAATCGGCCAGGATGCTGTTGTGGGGGTGTCCGTCCCAATGGTCCACCAGTTTACTAGGTGGTGTGTCCCGGATATTTCGTGGTTTAGACAGTGGGATTACCTGATTCGGGTTTCCACTCCTCGACGCAACGAGCAGAAATCAACTTGCACACGGGGAAGGCACTGGCCCATGGACGGACTTTAATTGTGAGTGGCCATCATCGAATGTAGTTCCACTAGTTCATTTGCATCTCATCATTTTCCGACCTTGCCGGCATAAATTAGTATGCCAACTTTGCAATTGAATCTTGCTATACTGAATCTGCACGTTACAAGTATGACAATGAGGTTATCTGTAGAGGGGTGAGGGTGATGAAATCAGGCAGTAAACGAATGATGGCTGCGGTGGCTGCGGTGGCGGCTATGAGCATGGCTTTGGCGGGGTGCGGTTCCTCGGGCGGGTCCGGTGACGGCAAGAGTGGTGATTCCAAGTCGGGCGGCAAGGTCGAGTTGACATATCTGCACCGTCTTCCCGACAAGCAGGGCATGACCATGGTCAAAGACACTGTTGCCAGGTGGAACAAGGACCATCCGAACATCCAGGTCAAGGCCACCAAGTTCAATGGAAGCCCTGGGGATCTGATTAAGAAGCTCGAGACCGACGTCAAGGCCGGAAATGCTCCCGACTTGGCCCAGGTGGGTTATGCCGAGCTTCCCGAGGTCTATACCAAGGGTATCGTCGAGGATGTTACGTCCGAGGTCGGCAAGTACTCCAAAGACTTCGCTGAAGGTCCCACCAAGCTCATGAGTGTGGATGGGAAGGCCTTCGGTCTGCCCCAGGACACAGGACCCATGGTCTACTATTATAACAAGACCGAGTTCGATAAGCTGGGTATCAAGGTTCCTACTACGGCCGAAGAGTTCGTCGAGTCCGCCAGGAAGGCGGCTGCCCAGGGCAAGTACATCATGACCTACCAGCCCGATGGTGCCGGTATGGCCTTCTCGGCCTTGTCCGGCGCATCCTCTCCCTGGTACAAAATCAAGGACGGCAAGTGGGTCGTCAACGTCGATACGCCCGGCTCCGAGGCTACCGCCGACTTCTACCAGCGCCTTCTCGACGCCAAGGCCATGAACTTGACACCCAGCACCGACCCTTCATACGCCGGTGCCTTCCATGACGGTTCCATCATCGGCAGTATCGATGCCGCCTGGAACGCCCCTATCATGATGGACTGGATCGGTGATGCGGGCAAGGGCCAGTGGAGGGTCGCCCAGATTGGAGACTGGTTCAAGAACGGCAAGAAAACCGGGCCCAACGGAGGTTCGGGCGTGGCCGCCATCAAGGGGACCAAGCACAAGGCCGAAGCCATGGAGTTCCTGGATTGGTTCAACACCCAAGTGCCGGATCTGACATCCCAGGGTTTGATTGTTGCTGCTACCACCGAGAAGGCCAAGACCCCGCAGTCATGGACCGAGTTCTTCGGAGGGCAGGATGTGATGTCCGAGTTTGCCACCGCCAATGACAACATGGGGACCTTCACCTATATGCCCGGATTCTCCGCTGTTTCCAGTGCCGTGGGCGAGGCGGCCGACAAGGCTGGTAAGGGCCAGGGCAAGGTTGCAGATGCCTTCGATGAGGCCCAGAAGACCTCTCTTGCCACTCTGAAAGATTATGGTCTCCCGATCGCCAAGGATTGATCGGTAACCGCTCTTCAGCGGATACGGCAGGCGAACCTCCCCGTCCCCAGTCCGGGGAATCCGAATTGTGTACCCGGGTTCCTCATCTGTGGGGAGGTGCCCGCCTTCTAGGCTCCAAGAGGATTGGTTGGTCACATGAGCCGTCAAGCAACATCCGAGGCAGGACCCCGTAAGAGGCGGGGATCCGAGATAGCCAGACGCAATGAACGGACGGGCTGGGCATTCATGTTGCCCTTCTGCATCCTGTTTGCCGTTGTCTTCATCATTCCCATCGCCTATGCCGTTTATATGAGCTTCTTCCAGCAGGTGGCCTCGGGTGGAGGCGCCTATGGCGGGGGCGAAATGATCAACAGGTTCGTCGGTCTGGAGAATTTCCGCTACGTAGTCACTTCAGGGGCATTCTGGTCTGGAATCGGCAGGGTCCTGCTCTACACGATCATCCAAGTGCCGGTCATGATCATTGCGGCCCTGGCCTTGGCCATGCTTCTGGACTCCTTCATCATCAAGCACGTCACCCCCTATCGGTTGGGTTACTTCCTGCCCTATGCTATTCCTGGCGCGATTGCCGCCATCATCTGGGTCTTCCTGTATAACGATCAGTTCTCGCCCATCGTCAAGGGTCTGGCCGCCATAGGAGTACACGTCAATTTCTTCGCTCCCAATGCGTTGATTGTCTCCATGGCCAACATCACAACCTGGACCTTCACAGGCTACAACATGCTGATTTTCCTGGCGGCCCTCCAGGCCATCCCGCGTGATCTCTATGAGGCTGCCCGGATTGACGGTGCCAATGGCTTCCAGATTGCCATAAGGATCAAGCTCCCCAATGTCAGGGGGGCCGCCCTTCTTGCCATGCTCTTGTCCATCATCGGCAGCATCCAGCTTTTCAATGAGCCCCAGGTCATGCAGACCGTCGACAAGGGCATATCGAACTCCTACACCCCTATGATGATGGCCTTGAATACATCCCGAGGCATCCTCACTCCCAAAGGTGACGGCCCGGCCTCGGCCATCGCCATCGTCATGGCCTTGATCGCAGGGGTTCTTGCCGCCCTCTATGCCTATATTGAGGGGAAGGTGAACGAATCATGACCTCGGCCAATCACGTCCGCGCAGCGAAGCAGCAGCAAAAACCGATAAAGCAGAAGGCCGACGATCTGCCTCGTTCCATGAGGCCCTCCAAGGTGGTCAAGATCACCACAATCGTTGTCCTGGTCTTCGCCCTGATCTACTTCCTCTTCCCTATCTACTGGGCCATCATCGCCTCCACCAAGTCGCCCTCTCAGTTGGTCGGCAGCAATGGTCTCTGGTTTGCGGTCGGTCTGAAGAGGATTCCCGAAGCTGTGGCGACCAACTATTCGATTCTTCTGGGTTGGACCCACTCACAGTTCTGGCACTGGGTTTTCAACTCCCTGATTTATTCATGCATATCCGCTCTGATCGGCACCGTGGTTTCGGTCATGGCCGGGTACGGCACAGCCAAATTCCAGTTCCGTGGCAGGGGTGTCGTCATGGCCATTGTCATGTCGGCTCTCTTGATGCCTTCGGCCTTGATGACCATTCCACAGTACTCGATCTTCAACGCCCTCCATCTGAGCAACACCATGCTGGCGGTGATCATCCCCTGCTCGGTTTCCCCATTCGGATTCTTCCTGGGGAGGGTTTACGCCCAGAGTTCGGTTCCGACTGAGCTCTTGGAGGCCGCCCGGATCGATGGGGCTGGTGAAGCGAGGATCTTCTTCACAATCGTGCTGAGGATTCTGGCGCCTGCCATGGTCACGATTTTCCTTTTCCTCTTTGTGGCCACCTGGAATAACTTCCTCCTGCCCCTGATGATGCTCTCCAGCGAGAATCTCTTCCCTGTCACCCTTGGTCTCTATGGCCTGGTCTCCCTCCCGGTCTTCACCGATAGAGGGGCATTGATGATGGGGTCCCTGCTGGGCGTTCTTCCGGTGATCATCCTCTTCTTCTGCCTGCAGCGGTTCTGGCAGGCAGGGTTGACCGCAGGGTCAGTCAAGGAGTAGGGCCCGGCTCGGGAGGTATCCGGCCCGGGCAGTACGCAGTTTCCAGATAACCCGTTTGAGATATCCGAAGGAGATTTGATCAATGACCACGACCGGTCGCTTTACCCTGCCGAGTGAGGAGAACTTCGCCCGAAAAACCGAAGAACTGGCCGAGCTATGGGGGGCTGATGCAATTCGCAACTCGGACGGTACTCATTTGGACCAGGCGCTGATGCACCTGGGCAGGAAGGTCTACAGTGCCTACTTCCCTGCCAGGGCCCACAACGAGTGGATCAGTCAACATATGAATGAGACCCCTCAGGTCTATCTGATGTCGGAGCGTATTCTGGCCCATGGCGGCCGGGTGGACGTTCCTCTGATGGACCACTACTTCGACCAGCAACTCAGGCCCAATAGGGATGCGGACCCTCACCGGTACTGGGAGATCATCGACCGTACCACCGGTCGTGTTCTGGACCTGGAGGAGTGGAGCCTGGACCCGGACCGGGATCTGGTTCACGTGACCGGGGCGACCCCCATGCACGAGTACACGGCATCCTTCCTGGCCTACATCATCTGGGACCCGGTCGAGATGTATAACCATCTGACCAACGATTGGGGTGACAAGGAACACGAGATTCCTTTCGACATCTACCATCCGGCCACCCGCAAGTTTGTCATGGACGCCTATCGCCAGTGGCTGGGGCAGAACCCGGCAACCGACGTGGTCCGGTTCACCACCTTTTTCTACCAGTTCACGCTGATCTTCGACCAACATCATCGTGAGAAACTGGTGGACTGGTTTGGGTATGCCTGTACGGTATCCCCCGAGGCCCTGGATGACTTCGAGACCCGCTATGGCTATCGTCTACGTCCTGAGGACTTCATCAACAAAGGTAGCTATAACTCCTCTTTCTGTATTCCCAGCAAGGCACAGCGGGACTGGATTGACTTCCTTTCGGGTGTCGTTCGGAAGAATGTGAAGACCATGGTCGATATGACCCATCAGGCCGGCAAGGAAGCCATGATGTTCCTGGGTGATCAATGGATAGGGACTGAACCCTACATGCCCGGATTCGAAAACCTTGGCTTGGATGCCGTGGTCGGATCTGTGGGTGACGGCACCACCTTGCGCATGATTTCCGACATTCCCGGCGTCCGTTACACCGAGGGTCGTTTTCTGCCCTATTTCTTCCCTGACACGTTCTATGAGGGCAACGATCCCAGTGTCGAAGGGCTCAGCAACTGGCGTAAGGCCCGCAGAGCCATCTTGCGCAGTCCCATATCGCGCATGGGCTATGGCGGCTACCTGTCCCTGGCTGCCAAGTTCCCCAGGTTCATCCAGACCGTGACCCACATCGCCGACGAGTTCCGCGACCTGCATGACAGAACTAACGGGAAGGCGGCTCAGGGGCAGCTCAACGTGGCTGTGCTGAATGCCTGGGGTGCCATGCGCTCCTGGATGGCCTATACGGTGGCCCACGCCTTGCCTAACAAGCAGACCTACTCTTACTACGGAGTCTTGGAGGCCCTGTCCGGTATGAGGGTGAACGTCCGTTTCATCAGTTTCGATGACGTCCTGGCTCAAGGCGTGGATCAGGACTTGGATGTAATCATCACTGGTGGCCCGGCTGATACGGCCTTTAGTGGCGGTACAGTCTGGAAGAACCCGGCCTTGGTGGAGACTCTACGAACCTGGGTCGATGGGGGAGGGGCTCTGGTCGGCCTCGGTCAGCCCGCCGCTCTGGATATGGAGGGGCGTTTCTTCCAGCTGGCCGATGTACTCGGCATCGACCAGGAACGCTTCCACACCCTTTCGGTCGACAAGTACTTCCCGACCATCACGGCCAGGCATTTCATTACCGAAGACCTGCCTGAGGGTGGCGGTGTGGACTTTGGAGAGCAGATTGCCAATACATACCCCCTCAATGAGGAGGTCACGCTTCTCAAGGCCGACCAGGGTCAGGTACAGCTGGCCGTCAACCAGTACGGAAAGGGGCGTGGGATATATCTGTCAGGTCTTCCTTACTCAGCGGCCAATGCCAGGCTTCTGGAGCGGATACTCTTCTACGCCAGTAGGCATGAGGACCGGTATGCGGACTGGAGCTGTACCAATCCTCACTGCGAGGTGGCCCACTTCCCGGAGGCCGGCAACTACTGCGTCATCAACAATACCGATTTGGTCCAGAAGACCAGCGTCCGCCAGGCTGACGGGCAGGTCAGGGACTTCGTACTGGAACCTGGTGCCATGGTCTGGCAGCAGGTATAAGTGCAAGTCCGGCCGGGGCCGGCTCAATGGTTTCTTCCTGCCGGCATGGCTACAGGTAGAGCTAGGGCCGGTGGACATGGAGAAAAGAGATCGTCATGACGATTCAAGCTCAGGAGCTGGCTGGTATAGCCGCCCTCTACTGCCTTGAGGGACAGGTGGTGAGCATCGCGCCGTACGGCAACGGGCACATCAACCAGACCTATCTCATACGCACGGACAAGCGTCGTTACATCCTGCAGCGGATGAACACCTCGGTCTTCCCCGACACAGCCTCTCTGATGCGCAACATCGAGTTAGTCACCGAATTCCTGCGCTCGCAGAACCAGGAGACCTTGGATATCATACGCAACAAGGACGGTGAAACCTACTGCCAGCTCGAGAATGGAGCCTGGCGGATCTATGCTTTCATCGAGAACACGGTTTCCTACGACCTGGTTCCAAACGGGGAAGTCTTCAAGGAGGCCGGCCAGGCATTCGGGCGATTCCAGAACTCGCTGGCTCTCTTCGACGCCTCTCAGCTGACCGAGACCATCGCCCACTTCCATGACACCCCAAAGCGGTTCGAGACTTTTAAACAGGCGGTTCTGGAGGACACCGAGGATAGGGTCTCTACCTGCCGGTCCGAGATTGACTGGTACATGAGCCGGGCCGACCAGTACCCGGTCATCATGGAGGGATTGGCTGATGGGTCCGTCCCACTCCGGGTCACCCATAATGACACCAAGCTCAACAACATACTGATGGATGCCGCCACCGGGAAGGCCAGGGCCATCATCGACCTGGACACCATAATGCCCGGATCCATGCTTTTTGACTTCGGAGACTCCATTCGCTTCGGTGCCTCCACAGCCCTGGAGGACGAACAGGACCTGGACAAGGTCCATTTCAACCCTGACCTCTACCATGCCTATACCCAAGGATTCCTAGGTGCAGTGGCCAGCAAGGCTGTCGGCCGCGAGCTGGCCCTCTTTCCGGCCTCCTGCCGGATCATGACCATGGAGTGTGGGATGCGCTTCCTGACCGACTACCTTCAGGGCGACATCTACTTCTCAACCGCCTATTCGGAGCACAACCTGGTGCGAACTCACACGCAGATGCGCCTGGTTGAAGAGATGGAGGCCGCAGACGCTCGTATGCAGGAGATAACCGCCCAAGTGGCCGAGGAGGTGGGGGTTTGATGGGCGCGGGCGAAAGGTCCGGGGACGAATTCAACGAGTTCTGCCGGAGTTCCGATGCCCTGATCCGGTACGCGTGTGCTTACTTGGACCTGGACCAGGCCGATACTGACTGGGCCCGCAATCAGATCCTGGCCCTTTTCTCATTGGATTCATACGGTTCCGGGGATGGTACGGCTACTACAGCCTCATCTGAGGGCGATGTGGATGCCCTCTTGGATTCCTTCCTTCGCGCCTCGGCCGGCGCTGGCCTTATGACTCAGGATGATGCCACCTCCATAGGGGATGCGGTCATGGGGATTCTCTCCTCCAGGCCCTCCCATCTTCAACGGCGCTTCGTTCAGATGGAAGAGGACCAGGGCGGGATGGCAGCCATGCACTGGTTCTATGACTACTGTGTCAGGAACACCTACATCAAGAAGGACCAACTGGACCGGAACCCCCGTTTTCCCTCTCGGGGCGTGGAGATCACCATCAACCTGGTCAAGCCTGAATTCAAGAACATGAAGAAAGCCGCGGCAGGCAACAGCACCGCAGGTGGATACCCCAAGTGCACCATCTGTCACGAAAACGAGGGGTTCGCCGGACGTGACAAACGCACCCTGCGGACCATTCCCATGATTCTGGGCGGGCACAAATGGTTCTGGCAGTTCTCGCCTTACGGTTACTTCCATGAGCACGGTATCTGTGTCAATGCCGAGCACACCCCCATGCATGTGGACCGGGAGACCTTCGGCAACCTGCTGGATTTCGTAGACCGCTTCCCTGGTTATTTCCTTGGCTGCAACGCCGCCCTGCCGCGCATAGGCGGCTCCGTTCTGGTCCATGACCACTACCAAGGTGGCGGAGAGCACCTCCCCATGCACCGGGCGGGGACCTGGCGGACACTCCATCTGGATGGACATCCCGATACCCCGGTTGAAATCCTGGATTGGCCGGGAACTGTTATCAGGGTGGTATCATCCTCCCGTCAGGAAATCACCGAGGTCAGTGAAGCAATCAGACAGGCTTGGGCGGGATATGACAATCCCGATCTGAATATTGTCAGCCAAGGGCCGGAGGGACCACAGTCGGCCCTCTCGCCCAGCCTGATCAGGACCGACCGAGGCTATGAAATGAGCCTGATACTTCGCAACAACGGAACCAGTCCGGAACTGCCGGACGGGATTTTCCACGTGCATCCGGAATTCTATCCGGTTAAGCAGGAGCCCATCGGCCTGATTGAGGCCCAGGGGCTTTTCGTCCTGCCCGGTCGACTGGTCAGTGAGCTCTCCTGTCTGGAGGAGGCCCTGGTGGCGGGTGCCGGATTACCTCAACGGATTGCTGATTTTAGCCTGGAATATGACGAAATCATCCGGGCATTGCGGGGCTCACGTGAGCCGGGCAAGGTCCACACGGCCGTGCTTGACGAGATAGGTAGCGTATGTTCTCGGATTCTCGGCAACACAGCAGTGTTCAAGCGACCTGAGCAGACCGAGGAATTCTTGAGGGGGTTGGGTTGCCGATAGCCAGCAGAGGGAGAACACAGCTTTTGAGCCGGTAAGGCGTCGGAAACAGTTCTCGAAACGAAAGGTTGCAGTACTGGATATGGATATGGATTAGACGGATTCGGCTTGATTGGGTGTGGCTCGGAACCCATGCCGAGTTCATGAAGCCCGGGAGCGAATCGTAGCCGTAACACGACCGTCATGAAGGCACCACTCATGACCACGATGACGAGGTGGATGACTAATGGACAAAACAAGCTTGAGGGGAAACCACTCGAGTGGGGAATCGGGTGTCCCTGGTTCCTGGGAAACCCTCCGTACCCAGATGATGGAGGTCCGTGTCAGGCCTCATTTCCCATCGGTGATTGATTACCGTTTAATCACCCCCGAGGCCAAGGGGACCATGCTTGGGCAGGTACGGGACCTGAACCTGGTTGCCATCAATGGGGATGAGCTTGAGCTGGGTTCTGACCAGGTTGAACTGAACCGGGAGAATCAGGCCAGTCTCGTCTACCGTCTCCATGCAGTGTCTGTCGATCGGGGGATTGACGCTGTAATAGCCGTCCGTCTATCGGCCAAGGATACCTCTCTCCGTTTCGAGGTAATCTCCATCGATAACCAGGCCGGATCCAATCATCCGGTTCAGACGGTGGCCTTCCCCGGGCAGTGTCTGATTTCAGTGGCCAGCACACAGGCGGATGCAGAGTTCACCGGCGCTCGCATGTCTGTAGACGTCTCCATTAGCGGTGATGTGCACCGGGCCGTCACCGAGCAGATGGTGGAGGATCCCATCGGGCAGGACTACATGTATGGGTTCCTTTCCGCAGACGGTCTCAGTGCCGGTCTCTGGAGCAACTCCGAGCACGAGGGGACAACGGCCAGCAAGACCGGGACGGGTGGAGCTCAAAACACCAGGGTCATGACCATCCGCGACCAGATGGACGGGACTACCGTCCTTGGTCTGACCAGCGCGCCTTGGATATACACCCGGGTTGTCCGGGATTCCAGAGGCCGTTCCTATACGGTCGGACAGACCGAGATGCCTGCCATGGCAGTGGCCCTGGCGGGTGATCTGAATGGGGACGGGCGAGTCAACTGGCAGGATGGAGCCATCGCTTTCAGATGCATCATGAACAACCCATATGGTTCTGATGACATTCCTGATCAGGTGGCTCGGCGTATTGCCATGAATTTCGGTTCCCAGGCCCAGAACCCCTTTATGACTACCCTGGATAACGTCAAGAGGGTTGCTCTGGCCACTGACGGTTTGGGGCAGTCTGTCCTTCTCAAGGGATACGGAAA
This sequence comes from uncultured Bifidobacterium sp., assembly GCF_945269915.1. Lineage (GTDB taxonomy): Bacteria > Actinomycetota > Actinomycetes > Actinomycetales > Bifidobacteriaceae > Bombiscardovia > Bombiscardovia indica. Next base: position 16,143 of record NZ_CALYOY010000031.1, read on the forward strand.
CGAGGGCCATGATTCCGGGCATCCGGACTATGCCGACATTGGTCGTCGAATTGGTGGGGCTGGAGACCTGAATGCGCTGATGGACAAAGGAAGGGTTTACGGGGCTCGGTTCGGGGTCCACGTCAATGTGGACGAGATGTTCCCTGAGGCTCGGGCCTTCGCAGAGGATATGGTCCGCAGGGATGACAAGGGTGACCTCTGCTATGGCTGGAATTGGCTGGACCAGACAGTGGGCATTGATGGCATCTACGATTTGGTCTCGGGTGCCAGGAAGGACCGTTTTGACGCGCTCGGCCGCAAGGTCGGCGGCAGGATGGATTTCGTCTACGTGGATGTTTGGGGTGATGGGACTTCGGGGGCTGAGGACTCTTGGGAGACCCGCAGGCTCTCGAAAATCTTGACTGACAACGGCTGGGGGATCGGCACCGAATACGCCTCGGCCAACGAATATGACGCCACCTTCCAACACTGGGCCTTGGACCTGGCCTACGGATCTTCCGATCGTAAAGGTCAGAACTCTCAGGTCATGCGCTTTCTCCGCAACCATCAGAAGGACAGCTGGATGGGTGACCACCCGGTTTTCGGCGGCGCGGCCAACGCCCCTCTCCTGGGTGGTTATAGCATGAAGGATTTCGAGGGGTGGCAGGGACGTAACGATTTTGACGCCTACTTGGACAATCTGTACACTTATGACCTCTCGACCAAGTTCATCCAGCACTTCCGTGTCGATGCCTGGTATAACGACCCCATAAATGTTGATTCTGTCCAGGATTCTGCCATGAACCAGGGGAAGGAACAGGTCGAGCTTGTCAATGACCAAGGTGACAAGCTGGTCATCACCAGGAATTCCAATGATCCGGCATCGCCCGCCTACCGCGAGCGCACGATGAAGTTGAATGGCCGGGTGATCCTCATTGGAGACCTGGAGGCCGATGACTCCAAGTCTGATAATACCGGGCACGGGGTTGAAACCGGCACGGGAGCCTACCTCTTGCCTTGGATCTGGGATGCTAGGACCGGGGACTTGCTTGATCTTGATAAGCAGCGGCTCTATCACTGGAATACTGCCGGTGGTTCCACAACGTGGAAACTCCCCGAAACGTGGCTTGATTGTTCATCCGTCATCGTCTACCAACTGACCGATCAGGGGAGGATCGCCCCCCATGAGATTCCGGTGGTTCAGGGAACCCTGACCCTGAATGCCAAATCCAGAACCCCATATCTGGTATGTCGCAAGGCGGGTCAGGGAGTCCAAGTGGACTGGGCCGGGGACCACCTGATGGATGCCGGCTTTAATGGTGGCGAGGAGCTTTTCAGGTCCACCTGGACCGTGAAGGGGGCTGGCCATGCTTCGATTTCCCGGGGCCAGTGCGCCAACCCCATGCTCAGATTAGAGGGTTCGGTCAGCACTGAGCAGATTTTAATCGACCTGCTGCCGGGCAGGCGGTATGCCCTGTACCTGGGGCTTGATAACCGTCGTGGCAGGGTCTCTCTGAGTGTGGAAGCTGATCATGGTGGAGTCTTGGCGCGGAACGTCATCGGTCCCAGTATTGCCAAGAACTATATCAAGGCTTACGCCCATAACACTGATGCCTCGACGGTTGACGGCAGCAGCTACTTTCAGAATGCCTACCTCTTCTTCATGGCTCCCCGGGGTGGCCAGACCCGTCTGGTCTTGGCCCATGACGGTGATGGCGCCGCCTACTTCGATGACATTCGTTTGGTTGAAAGCGGTTACACCGGTATCAGACTGGACCAAGATGGTTATCTGGAGGAGCTTGCCTGCGACTTTGAGGATAATATCCAGGGAATTTGGCCCCTGGTGGTGGCCGGAGCCGAGGGAGTGGAAGACAATCGGATTCATCTGTCCCAGCTGCATGCCCCCTTCACCCAGGCCGGTTGGGAGGTCAAGAAGATGGATGATGTCCTCCAAGGTGATTGGTCGCTGAAGATCAGTGGACTGACTGGGAAGAGAGCCCTTCTCTGCCAGACCATCCCTCAGAACGTCCCCTTCAAGGCTGGCCGATCCTATAGGATTTCCTTCGACTATCAGTGCGGCGCGGACGGCATCTACGCCCTGGCTGTCGGGCAGGGTGAAGTGACCAAGGATGATATGAGCCTACAGCCGCTGCGCAAGGCATTGGGAACTACCGCTAGGTGTGAATTCGATCTGACAGGGGGTCCGGATGAGGATACCTGGTTCGGCATCTATTCCACCGACAAGGAGCCGGACATCAAAGGTATCGGCGACGCCGAGGCCAATATGGCCGGATACCGGGATATCATCCTCGATAATATACGAATTGCTCGGCTATAGTGAGTAATCAGCCGAGGACGGGGAAAGGTCCATCCTGTCCAGGGGCACGATTTTGGTGTGGTGCCTGATCTTGTAGCCCAGGTAGAGGATCAGGACCAGGGGGATGCTGATGTAGGTGACCCCAATCTCCTGCCAGTTCCAGCTGACGAAGGCCTCGATGTTCTGGCCGCCGATGACCACCAGGCAGAGGACCAGGGCCAGGATGGGGCCCAGGGGGAAGAGCTTGGCGTGGTACTTGAGTTCGCTGACCTTGTGCCCCTGGACCACCCAGGCCCGGCGGAATCGGAAGTGGCTCAGGGCTATGCCTATCCAGGCGATGAAGCCGGTCAGCCCGGAGGCGGCCACCAGCCACATGTAGATCCGCTGCCCGAAGATGCTGGAGGCGAAGGTGGCCAGGGAGACCACGGTTGTGGCGGCCAGGGCCATCAGGGGGATCCCATGGCGTGTGGTCCGGCCGAAGATGCGTGGGGCGTAGTGTTCATGTGCCAGGGCATAAAGCATGCGGGTGGCGGCATAGGCTCCTGAATTGGCCGCGGACAGCACCGAGGTCAGGACGATGGCGTTCATGATGCTGGCGGCCGCGGCCAGTCCAGCCCGCTGGAAGACCAGGGTGAAGGGCGACATGGCGATGTTGCCGTCGGCCGCACCGAGGAGGTTGGGGCTGGTGTAGGGGATCAGGGCCGCGATGACGAAGATGGAGAGGATATAGAAGAGGAGGATCCTCCAGAACACGTCTCGGATGGCCTTGGGCACGGCATGGCCGGGGTCCTCGGATTCACCCGCCGTGACCCCGATCAGCTCGGTGCCCTGGAAGGAGAAACCGGCGACCAGGAAGACGCTGAGGATGGCCGGGAAGCCGCCGACGAAGGGGGCGTCCTTGTAGGTGAAGTTCTTCAGTCCAGCCGCCGGATGGTACATAATACCCAGAATCATGGCAAAGCCGATGACCAGGAAGACGATGACGGTGAGGACCTTGATCAGGGAGAGCCAGAATTCGGTCTCGCCGAACGCCGAGACGGTCAGGGCATTGATCAGGAAGATGACAATCAGGACCAGAAGGCTCCAGACCCATCCCGGGGTGTTCGGCAGCCAGTACTGGATCAGCAGGGCCGCGGTCGATATGTCGACGGCCACGGTGATGGCCCAGTTCAGCCAGTAGTTCCATCCCATGGCGAACCCCAGGGCCGGGTCCACGTACTTGGCATCATAGGTGGCGAAGGAGCCGGAGACCGGCATGTGGGTGGCCAGCTCGCCCAGGCTGGTCATCAGGAAGTAGACCATCAGGCCCATGGCCGCGTAGGCCACCAGTCCACCGCCCGGTCCCGCCTTGGAGATGGTGGAACCCGAGGTCATGAAGAGTCCGGTGCCGATGCATCCGCCCAAGGCGATCATGGAGACGTGCCGGGTCTTCAGGTTGCGCCGGACCTGGTCGCCCGTGCCCTGTCCGGGCTCTCGCTGTGAAGACGGATTTCCGTGCCCGTCCCGACTGGTCGCCATAGCTATCTTCTCCTCGACACGTTCTGAGGCTGCCATGGCGGCGGTATCACGCGCGGTTTTGCAACCGCGTACCGGTGCAGACTGCCAGGGGGCAGTCAGCCTGCGACAAGGTCCATAGCGCTCCGCGGCATCGAGCCGCGACAGTCCCGGACTTCTTCAGCCCGGACCCAACGAGCCGGCAGTGCAGAACCGGACCGTTTCGGCCGAACTTCCTTTCGCCGGGGATGGCCGACACCACACTGTCTGACCCCGGGTACTGATAGGTTCGGCAACCTCTTCAGTGACTTGCAATCACAGGCTAGCCTAGAGTATTTCTCCGACAAGGGTCGCCCATATTCCGTATTCAGGCCCAACGCTCAAAGGCGATTGTGCGGAGTGGAACCACCTTGTGGATGGCCGTGCGGCAGCCAGCCTGCCTCTGGGTGGGTTCTTTCCGTCATGCCGCCTCCCCGGCCCAAGGAACCCCGGGTCTTAGCATGAATGTGTATCTGCATAGTCCAATATCAAGGGGTGATGGTCGATGAAGGTCGAGGACATCAGGGTAATCGGCAACATAGGTGCGGGGACCATGGGGCATGCCACGGCGCTCCAGTTCGCCATGAAGGGGTATCCGGTCAGGATGGTCGACACCAGCCAGGAGTCTTTGGACCGGGGTCAGGCCCTCATCGAGCATGATCTTGGCACCTTTATCGATGCCGGTCTGGTACCGGCTGATGAGCGTGAGGCCATCCTGGCCCGCATCCATGCCGGCACAGAATACGGGGCTTTGGCTGATACCGACTTCGTCATCGAATCGGTCCTGGAGGATATGGATGTCAAACACCAGGTCTGGCGGCAGGTGGAGGCAATCGTCTCGGATCAGACCATCCTGGCCACCAATACCTCCGGTCTGAGCCCCTCCGGCATCGCCACGGTCCTCAACCATCCCGCCAGGTTCCTGGTGGCCCACTTCTGGAACCCGGCCCAACTCATGCCCCTGGTCGAGGTGGTCCCCGCCGAAGACACCGATATGGACATGGTGGATGCGACGGTCGAGCTCATGAACAGGATCGGCAAACATGCTGTGGCCCTATCCGCGGAGTCCCTTGGGTTTGTGGGTAATCGTATCCAGTCAGCGGTCATCCGCGAATGTCTGAACATCGTCAACCGCGGCATTGCCAGTCCCCAGGCCGTGGATGATATCGTCAAATACAGCCTGGGCCGTCGATGGAGCATCCTCGGCCCCATTGCCAGTGCCGACCTGGGTGGGCTTGATGTCTTCGACAACATCTCCAAGTACCTGTATGACGATTTGGATAACCAGCCCGGCGAGGATCGGACACTCAAGGCCAAGGTGGATGCCGGACAGCTCGGGGCCAAGACCGGTCAGGGGTTCTATTCCTGGGCGGGGGCGAAGAGCCGGGGCATGATTCGGGATCGCGATAGGCTGCTCCTCCAGGCTCTGGTGAGTGATGGAGAGAACCAAAGCGCCGGTCAGCATTGATTTCTGCTGAATGGAAGGCGGCTGGTCGCGCAGGGTGAATCCACTGGTGACCGGCCGGTTCTGACTCTGCTCTGTTTCCCCTTATTCGTGTCTATGTTGATGGGTCAGCCGGTAGGCCACCAGCAGGACCGCCAGCCAGATGGGCCCGGCGATGACCGCCACCCGGTAGCTGGGGGAGAAGCACATGAGCACCACCACGAAGGCCATGAAGGCCAGGACCAGCCAGGGGGTCACCCGGGCCCAGGGGAGCTTGAAGTGGAGGGCGTCCAGGGCTTCCTTCCCGGTCTTGCCGGCCAACCCGCCCGGGCCCCTGCCCTCGGCGACGGCCTTGCGGAAGTGCATCTCGGTCAGCATGATGATGGCCCAGTTGAGCATGGCCGCTATGGTGGCCACGCTCATCAGATAATTGAAGGCGAACTGGGGCCAGAGGAAGACCACCACGACGGCCAGGGCTATGACGCAGGCCGAGGTGAGGACACCGGCATAGGGCACCCCGCCCTTGGAGAGCCTGCCCAGGTAGCGGGGGGCGTTGCCCTGCTTGGCCAGGGAGTAGAGCATGCGGGAGTTGGAGTAGAGGGCGGAGTTGTAGACACTCATCACGGCCGTCAGGCAGACGAAGTTGAGAATCCCGGCCGCGGCATGGATGCCCACCGAGTCGAAGATCTGCACGAAGGGGCTGACCACCATGCCCTGGGCGTTGGGCTTGCCGATGGCATTCCAGGGAACGACGGCCATGATGACGCCGAGGGTCAGCACATAGAAGACCAGGATCCTCCAAACGACCGCATTGGTGGCCTTGGGGATGGTCCTGCGGGGGTCGGCCGTCTCGCCGGCGGTGATGCCGAGCAGCTCGGTGCCCCCGAAGCTGAACATGACCACGGCCAGGGCCATGAGCAGGCCGGTCCACTGTCCATCGGCCCCGCGTCGCATCAGTCCGTTGGGAAGGAATCCGCCGCCGACGGTGAACCAGTTCGAGAAGGAGGCCTTGAGCCCGTTTGCGGTGGGCAGGGCCAGGATGATGACCGCCAGACCTCCGATGATCATGGCGATGATGGCCACGATCTTGATGATGGCGAACCAGAATTCGAACTCGCCGAACTTGCTGACCCCCATCAGGTTGGCGGCAGTGATGATCACCAGGAAGAAGGCCGCCGACACCCAGGCCGGAATGGACGGGAACCAGAAGTTGACGAAGGTGCCCACCACCGAAAGCTCCACCATGGAGACCAGGACGTAGTTGAGCCAGTAGTTCCACCCGGACACGAACCCGGCCCGCTTGGACCAGTAGCGGGTGGCGTAGTAGCTGAAAGCACCCGCCTTGGGGTCCTCCACGCTCATCTCGCTCAAGGCTCGCACGATCATGAAGATGGCCCATCCGCCGATTAGGTAGGCGATGATGATGGCTGGACCGGCCAGGGTTATGGACTCTCCCGACCCATAGAAGAGTCCGGTGCCGATGGCCCCACCCAGTGATATGAGTTGGATATGCCGGTTTTTCAGGGTCCTGCGCAGGGCTCCATCTTCCGAGGACGCCTCTGCGCCCGCCTGGTCGACGGATGGGGTCTGAGTCATGTTGGTCGCCATTCCTTAGCTGTCAAGGCTGGTAATAGCTGTCAGCGTACCGGCCTGTGCTGACGCACCCAAGCATAGGTGTCAGCGCTCGCATCCGTCCGGCAGGGTGTTTGCATAGTGAAAAGGAATGGTCCCGAAGGCTGGGCCTTGTCGTTCACTTGTAAGCAACCGGCACGGATTAGCATGGACGTTTGTTCGCATGGATGCGGACCGGGCGGGTGGTTCGGTCCGGTCCCCGACATGCGGTCGTCGGCCCGTAACACTTGCGGGACCGGTATCGGCCTGTTCGCCGGGGTTCGGCAATGCAGGCAACGAGGAAAGGTAGGGGAGGCAGAACCGATGAGCCAAACCGGAGCAACACAGGCGACCGGGACCGGGCAGGGTACTGACGGATCCCAGGGTGCAGCCAATCAGATGGAGCGTGGTCTGAGCAACCGCCACGTTCAGTTCATCGCCATTGGCGGCACGATCGGCACCGGACTGTTCCTTGGCTCGGGCAAGTCGATCGCCCTGACCGGTCCCTCGATCATCCTGGTCTACATAGGTGTCGGTCTGGTCATGTATCTGCTTATGCGGGCCATCGGCGAACTCATGTACCGCAGCCCCAACCAGCACACCTTCATCACCTTCATCACCCGGTACCTGGGCAAGGGATGGGGGTCTTTCGCAGGATGGTCCTACTGGATCGTGCTGATCCTGATAGGCATGTCGGAACTGACGGCCGTGGGCACCTATTTCGTGACCTTCTTCAGCACTTTCGGCATCAACCTTGTAGCCTGGCGCGGTCTGATCGAGGTCTTCTTCCTGGCGGCCATGGTTTCAATCAACCTGGTCGCGGTCAAGGTCTTCGGCGAGACCGAATTCTGGTTCTCCATGATCAAGATCACCCTGATCCTGGCCATGATCGTCACCGCCGTGGTCATGGTAATCGTCGGCTTCCGCTACCCCGCCGTGCAGATGCCGGGCCAGGACCAGGTGAGCCCTGCCGGCCATGCCGGACTGGACAACATTTTCAATGGGCTCTCCCTGGCCCCCAACGGCTGGATGTCCTTCTTCATGAGCTTCCAGATGGTCTTCTTCGCCTATGAGATGATCGAATTCGTCGGGGTGACGGTCTCCGAGACCAGGAACCCCCGGAAGGTCCTCCCCAAGGCCATCAACCAGATCATCATCCGGGTCCTGATCTTCTACGTGGGTGCCCTCATAGCCATCATGCTGATCGTGCCCTGGCGGTCCTTCAAGCCCAATGCCGACGGCAGCTTCGCCTCCCCCTTCGTCATGGTGTTCAGATATGCGGGTGTGAACTGGGCCGCGGCGCTGGTCTTCTTCGTCGTCATCACGGCCGCCTGCTCCTCCCTGAATTCGCTGCTCTACTCGGCAGGGCGTAACCTCTACCAGCTGGCTGCAGGTGGCAGGTCACCCGTTTTGCGCAGTCTCTATACGATCTCCCGCCGGGGCAAGGTCCCCGCCAGGGCCATCATCCTCTCCGGGGTCCTGATCCTTCTCTCGCCCATCCTGCATGCCCTGCCTGGCTTCGAGAACACCTTCGTCCTCTTCACCTCGGCCTCCAGCGCAGTCATCATCTTCATCTACATCCTGACCATCCTGGCCCACCGCCGGTACCGTTCCAGCAAGGACTTCATGCCAGACGGATTCATCATGCCCGCCTACAAGGTGACCGGCACCATCGCCATCATCTTCTTCCTGGTGGTCTACCTTTCCCTCTTCTTCGCCGCCGATACCCGCGTTCCCGGCATCTTCGGCCTCTGTTGGCTGGTCGCCTTCGGCGGCATCTGCCTCTGGAGGCATCGCGA
>NZ_CALYOY010000032.1 GCF_945269915.1 uncultured Bifidobacterium sp.
GGTTTCGGTCTCGGTCATATCGATTGTCCTTAGGTCGAATTCAGCTGTTCGGTTTCAGTTCATGGCGTAGCGCCGTCGGGCCAGGTTCTGCATGGGTGTCCAGAAGAGACGGTCTACCGCCACGACGAAGACGCTCATGACGGCCACCCCGACCATGACCCGGGTCATGTCGCCGCTGGCCGTGAACCGGGCGATGTAGGCGCCCAGCCCCTTGGCGGTCAGTTCGGTCTTCCCGTAGGAGACCACCTCCGAGACGATGGAGGCGTTCCATGCGCCGCCGGCCGCCGTGATGCCTCCTGTGCACCAGGATCCGAAGACGGCGGGAAGGATCAGGGTCTTCCACCGCTGCCAGGTGCTCTGCCTGAGGCTGCGTGACATCTCCAGGAGGTCATCGGGAATGGCCGAGGCTCCCGCGATGACGTTGAAGAGGATGTACCACTGGGTGCCCAGGGCCATGAGGAGGATGCTGCCCCAGTTGATGTCTATCTTCCAGGCAATGAAGAGGAGGGTGACAAAGGGGAAGATGAAGTTGGCCGGGAAGCTGGCCAGGATCTGCACCACGGGCTGGAGGACCCTCGATATCTTCGGATTCATGCCGATGATGGCACCGATAGGCACCCAGATGATGGAGCAGGCCACCATGAGGACAACCACCCTCAGAAAGGTCAGGCATCCCAGGAAGAAGGCGTGCCCCACCTCACCGAAGCCCACGGTCGTGTTGATCAGGTCGACGAGCTGCCAGACCCCCCAGAGGCAGACCAGGCCGACCAGAAGGTACCAGACCAGATCACCGGTGCGGCTCCTCCTGTTCTGGATCCTCCATTGCGCACCGGTCCTGCCCAGGGGGCGGGTGATCCGATCGAGTGCAGCCGAGATCGGCCGACCCAGACGGGCCAGCTGATCGTTGATCCCGGAGAGCCTGAGCACGGTCAGTACCAGACTCCTCCGGGGCTCGGAGGACTGGTTCTGGGTCAGACGGAATTTCTCGGCCCAGGCGGTCAGGGGCTTCCAGAGGAAGAGATCGATCAGGAGAACCACCACGATCATGGTCAGGATGGCCAGGCCCACCTTGCCCAGGTTCTGCTCGGCTGCGGCCTCCTCCACGTAGGATCCGATGCCTGGCAGGGCCATGGTCCTGTTGTTGACCGAGATCATCTCAGAGGCCGTCAGGAAGAACCACCCCCCGCCCACGCTCATCATGCAGTTCCAGAGGAGGGGAATCATGGAGTTGGGAACATCCAGCTTCCAGAACCTCTGCCATCTGGTCAGCCCCAGGAGTCTGACAGCCTCGTCCAGGTCCGGCGGCTCAGAGGTCAGGGAGTTGTAGAAAGAGAAGGCCATGTTCCATGCCTGGCTGGTGAAGATGGCAAAGATGGAGGCCGCCTCGACGCCCAGGATGGATCCGGGGAAGATGACCAGCCAGATGGAGATGGTCGCCGAGAGGAAACCCAGGACCGGCACCGACTGGAGGATGTCCAGGAGTGGGATCAGAACGGAGCCAAGACGCTTGGACCTTGCCGCCGCCAACCCGTAGAGGAAGGCGAAGACCAGGGAGACCAGCAGGGCTATGAACATCCTGAATACTGAGCGCAGGGCGTAGTAGGGCAGATTGGTCGGATCGGTGGATACGTGCGAGGGGATGCCCGAAGGACCGATGGGGGCCGAGAACCCCGGCAGGACGTAGGCGATGGCCCCCAGGAGGGCAACGGCACCCAGGGCCACGGCCAGACTGGTCAGGATCCTGGTGCCGAGAGAGGCCTGTCTTCGGTCATCGTTCAGGATGATGGTGTGCCTGACGATTGGTGCTGGTAGACGCATGTTGGCCTCCCTTCAAGGTGCGGATGTTCATGTCGGAGACCTTGAGGATGGCATGCAAAAATCGGCACAAGGCCGACGAGTTCGTCATCGTTCAAGCTTCGGCTTCGCATGGCATTTGGCTCTGCATTAGTCCCCGCCTTGATCCGACGGGGACTGCTGACCTGCGCGGGGTGTCTCCACCACTTTGCGGCAGCAGGCCGTGTCCATGCGGTAGCTTCACCTACCGACTGTCCATAAGGATAGATAAAGGCCTATGAGGTGTCAAGCTTCTTCTGAAACCGGGGTTTCTTCCTCCAGGTCTTTGCCTGGCCCCAAAATGGAAACAGAATGCGTCTCATTCGCGGACACCCTGGTCGCCCTTGTCGGGCAGGAATGGTGCGACCATGAATCAGAACAAGGAGATGGGCCTACATGAAGATCGTGGCTGTAACTGCAAACCCCGAACCCAACAGTCTGACCAACGCGGCGGGCAATGCCCTCCTTGATGGATCGGCCGAGGGAGGTGCCCAGACGGAACTGATCGATCTGTGTGCGGAGGGCTTCAATCCGGTCTTCGGTATGGAGGATCGGGAGCATTACCTGGGGAAGGGCCCCATGCCCGAGGACGTGATGGCCATGCAGTCTCGGATTCGAGATGCGGACGTTCTGGCCCTGGTCTTCCCGATTTACTGGTACACGATGCCGGCCATCATGAAGGGCTTCTTGGATCGGGTGATCTGCCGTGGGTTCGCCTATAACACGGATGGCACCCCCGGGGTATTCGCCGGCAAGACCATCAGGCTGATCATGCTCAGCGGGGGTGGGGAGGACTGGTACAGGTCCAGTGGCATCGGACAGGCCCTGGATAACCAGTTGCGCGAACAGACCTTTATCAAGTACTGCCAGGCGGCCGATGTCTCCTTCACCTACCTGGACAACCTCAGCTCTGGCGATGACGATCCCGAGGCTCGCCGGGCGGCGGACAGGCACCTGGTCTCCCTGGCCCTGATGGGTCGTGAACTGGCCATGGATGGCAAGTCCGCGTCCAGGTCCTGACGGGAAGCGGTCACAGCCGTGGCAATAGGCGTGGATTCGGGTGACGGGCGATGAGCCGTCAAACAGAGGCGATCAAGGGACCCTGGAGGGTCGGGTTCGTTTTCGATGACACCCTGGATGTCCTTGATGGAGTCCAACAGCACATCCTCACCCTGGGCAGGGAGCTCACGGCCCGTGGCCACCGCGTGGAGTATCTGGTAGGGCAGACCACCGATCCGCCCGTCAGCGGGGTCCATTCACTGGCGCGCAACATCATGGTTTCCTTCAACGGGAACAGGATGCGCGTCCCCATCCATGCCCCGGCCCGCGGTATCAGGCAGGTCCTGGATTCCGGGCACTTCGACATCCTGCATGTTCAGGCACCATACAGCCCGCTGATGGCAGGGCGGGTCATCAATCGGGCCCATCCCGGCACGGGTCTGGTGGCCACCTATCACATCGCGCCCACCGGACCCATGCAGCTCTTCGGCGGCCGGGTGCTGGGCAGGATAAACCATCACAGCCATCGTCGCATCGATCGGGTGATTGCGGTCTCCACGGTGGCGGCGGATTATGCCCGGACCACCGCCGGTGTGGACAGCAGGGTCATCCCCAATCCCATCGACCTGCAGGCCATCAGGGCCTCCAGGGAACGTGCCGGCGGAGCAACCATCGACCGCCTGCATGGTCGGGGCCCTCACATGGTCTTTCTGGGCAGATTCGTCGAGCGCAAGGGCGCCGACCTGCTCATCTCGGCCATCGAGGAGGGGGAGCGTCTGGGACTGTTTCCCGAGGGTTTCCACGTGACCATGGCCGGGAAGGGGGCCCTCCTGGCTTCCTGCAGACAGCACGCCCGCGACCTGTCCACGCCGATCGACTTCCCCGGTTTCGTCAAGGAGGAGGACAAGCCCGCCCTCCTGGCCAGCGCCGACCTGGCCGTCTTCCCCTCAACGGGGGGTGAGTCCTTCGGAATCGTCCTCCTGGAGGCCATAGCCTCCGGGGCCGGTGTCGTCCTGGCCGGTGACAACCCCGGTTACCGTTCCACCCTGCTTGATGATGACCAGGCCCTGGTCGTCGTCAATGCCCCGCAGACACCGACCATCCTGGCCAGGCGAATCGCCCGGGTGTTCAGCGATACCGATTGGGCCGGGGCCATCCACGGGCGTCAGGTGGGGCTTCTGGACCGCTACGACGTGCGTACCGTGGCGAATCAGATCGAGGAGGTATACGGTCAGGCCGTGGAGGACCGCCTCATCATGTAGTCTTGGTCTATGTCTTTCTTTGATTTCTTCGGCGCCATGTTCGATCCTGACCAGGACCCCCGCAGGCGGGGTCGGGGCCGATATGAGGATGATCCGGTTATCCTCAACGTCCAGACCGACGGCGACCGGGAGGAATCCGCCTCTCGTGGCCCCAGGCAGGGCTTCAGATTCGCCGGACCGGGTGCTCCCAGGATTTCCGGGTCGGCCGGGGCTTCCGGTGGCCCCTCCAAGGGGACCAGGATCCTGGCCGTTGTGGTGGGCGTCATACTTGTGGTTCTCGTCCTCCTCCTTGGACTCAGCCGCTTCATCACTGACGTCATGTGGTACTCCCAGCTTGGTGCGGGCCGTGTGGTCTGGACCCAATTGGGTGTCAAGGTGGGCCTTTGGATCGCCTATGCCCTCATTCTGGCGGGCGTCACCCTCTTCTCGGCCATCCTGGCCATCCGCGCCCGTCCTGATTCGCCCGATGGGTCCACAATCCGCGTCAGGGGCGATCTGATCGAGGTCGGCAAAGGGGTCTCCTCCAAGACCGCCCTGAGGGTGGCCGTGGTGGTCTCCCTGGTGGTGGGTGTCTTCTTCGGCTCCCAGTTCAACATGGACTGGAAGCAGATACTCCTGCTCTTCAATTCCCAGTCTTTCGGTGTCAAGGACCCCCAGTTCGGCCTTGATACGGGCTTCTACGTCTTCGTCCTTCCGGGTCTGGAGCTGGTCGTCTCCTCGATCATGATGATCCTCTTGGCTGCGACGGTCTTCAGTCTGGTCACCAACTTCCTCATGGGGGGCATCCGGCTCACCATGCCGGTCAACGGCAGGGGAATCCTGGCCATGACCCGTCGCGCCCGCAGGCAGGTGGCCATCTGGCTCATGCTCTTCATGCTGGTGTGGGGCCTCAAGACCGGTCTGTCTATCTTCGACCGACTGACCGAGGAGGGCGACCGGATCACCGGCGCCTCCTACACCTCGGTCAAGGCCAACATCCCCGTCACCCTGGTCATGGCTGTGCTGATTGCCATCCTCGGCATCATCCTCGGTGTCTGGATGCTCAGGTCCAAGACCCTGGGGGAGGAGAGACCCGCCGCAGGGTCGGTGGCCGCGGCCGTCAAGCAGTGGCGTCTGCCCGTCATCTCCATCGCGGCCACCCTGGTCATCGCCATCCTCCTGACCGGCGTCTGGCCGGCCCTGGTCCAGCGGTTCCGGGTCAATCCCAACGCCCAGGAGATGGAGTCGGAGTACATTCAGCGCAACATCGCTGCCACCACCCAGGCCTATGGGCTCTCCAAGCTGAAGAACGAGTCCTATGACGCCACCACGGAGGTCCAGTCCGGGGCCCTCTCCAAGGATGCGGAGACCACGGCCCAGATCAGGCTCCTGGACCCCCAGGTGGTTTCGCCCACCTTCCGTCAGCTCCAGCAGTCCAAGCAGTACTATTCCTTCGAGGACACCCTGGCCGTCGACAAGTACGAGATCGATGGGGTCAGCCAGGATACGGTCATCGGGGCCAGGGAACTTGACCTGGAAGGCAACGACAACCGCAACTGGGTCAACGACCATACGGTCTTCACCCATGGGTACGGCATCGTGGCCGCTTACGGGAACAGGGTGACGCCTGACGGTCAACCCGAGTTCTTCGAACAGGACATCCCCACCAAGGGCAAGTTGACCGAGTCCCAGCACTACGAGCCACGGATCTATTTCTCTCCCAACGCCCCGGAGTATTCGATCGTGGGCACTCCCGACGAGTCCAGTGGGTGGGAGTTCGACTATCCGACCGGTTCCAAGGGAGCCACCAACACCTTCAAGGGGAACGGTGGCCCCTCGGTCGGCAACTTCATGGCCAGGGTCCTCTATGCCATCCGCTTCGGGTCCGACCAGATCCTCTTCTCGGACCGGGTGACCCCCAACTCCCAGATCCTCTACGACCGTTCCCCCAAGGAGCGGGTGGCCAAGGTCGCCCCCTACCTGACCCTGGACGGCAGGGTGTATCCTGCTGTGGTCGACGGCCGTGTCAAGTGGATCGTGGACGGGTACACCACATCCGATGCCTATCCTTACTCCCAGAAGGTCGACCTGGGCCCGATCACACAGGACACGACCACCTTGAGCTCCGATGCCGTCAAGGGACTGGGCTCCCAGGATGCCAACTACATCCGGAACTCGGTCAAGGCCACGGTCGATGCCTACGACGGGTCGGTCGACCTCTACGCCTGGGACCAGGACGATCCGGTCCTCAAGGCCTGGCAGAAGGTCTTCCCCGGTCAGTACAAGCCACTGTCCGACATTTCCGGCGATCTGATGAGCCACATGCGCTACCCGGAGAGTCTCTTCAAGGTGCAGCGGCAGCTCCTCTCCCGGTACCACGTGAACTCGGCCAGCCAGTTCTTCTCGGGGGAGGATTTCTGGCAGACCCCGGTCGACCCCACGGGAACGAGCAAGGAGCAGGGCGAGGGCGTCAAGCAGCCGCCCTACTATCTGACCCTGCAGACCCCGGGGACGGACCAGCCGACCTTCTCCCTGACCTCGACCTTCATCCCGGCGGGTACCTCGACCCGTGAGATCCTGACGGGATTCCTCTCCGTCGACTCGGATGCAGGTTCCAGGAAGGGTGTCATCGGAAAGGACTACGGAACCATCAGGCTGATGGAGCTCCCCAAGAACTCCAATGTGCCGGGACCGGGCCAGGCCCAGAACAATTTCAATTCGGATGCCGCCGTGTCGACCGAGCTGAACCTGCTCCAATCCGGGTCGACCAAGGTCAAACGCGGTAACCTCCTGACCCTGCCAATCGGGGGAGGCCTGATATACATCCAGCCCGTCTATGTCCAATCCAGCGGTTCCACCAGCTTCCCGCTCCTGAAGCGGGTCCTGGTGGCCTTCGGCGACAAGGTCAGTTCGGCCCCCACCCTGGATGATGCCCTGAACAAGACCTTCAAGGGAAATTCGGGAGCCGTGGCCGGAGACGCGGACAATGCCACCGGGCAGGCCGCTCAGGCCACACCCCCGTCCAAGGACAAGGCAGATAATGCGGATCAGGGCGCCCCCTCATCCGGTGCGAACGGGATTTCCGGTGATGGCCAAGCCCTGCGCAAGGCCCTGGACCAGGCCAACCAGGCCATGAGCGATGCGGATTCGGCCCTGAAGAAGGGCGACTTCACCGCTTATGGAGAGGCGCAGAACCGCCTGAAGGAGGCCCTGAAGCAGGCCTCAGAAGAGGAGGGCGGCAGGCAGTGAGCGTCTCCGGCCCTTGTCCGGTCGGTCAGTCCGGCCCGAACCCATCGGGTCAAGGTCCGGTGGGCCGGTTTGGTTCCGGTTCACCAGGTCAGGCCCCGGTCATCCGGCCCTGCCGCGATCAGGACCTGGACAGGGTCACCGAGATATACAACCAGGCTGTTCTGGATGGGGGTTCCACAGCGGACATCGAACCGGTCAGCCGGGATGCCCGACGGGTGTGGTTCCTGGACCATCGACCCGAACAGGGGCACCCTGTCCTGGTGGTCCAGATCGATGGGGTGGTCCAGGCCTTCGGCTCCCTATCGCCGTATTATGACCGGCCCGGGTACGCCGCCACCTGTGAGCTGGGGTATTACGTGGACAGGTCGGCTCGGGGGAGGGGCCTGGCCACGGTCCTGGTGGAGGCCCTCCTGGACCGGGCCAGGGAGGCCGGCATGAAAAAGGCGGTGGCCGTCATTTTCGACGACAATGTCGGCACCAGGGCAGTCCTGGGCCATTTCGGCTTTGCATGTTTTGGTCTCCTGCCCCAGGGGGCCAGTGACCGCTATGGTCCCCATGACGTCTCCTACTGGGTCCTCTCCCTGTGAGTGAACAGCCCCTTGAAGGGGCCCAGGTCTCGAATCCTGTGTAGAATCTCAACGACTCGACCGAGAGCAGGAGGCAGGTACAGGCATGGCATCCGATTTCTGGCTCATAGCCGGACTGGGCAACCCCGGAAGCAAGTATGAGGGAACACGTCACAACATGGGGTTCATGTGTGCCGATGTCCTGGCCGGGCGGTGGTCCATCTCCTTCTCCGATCACAAGGGTCTGGCCATGCTGGGCCGGGGGGTCATGGACATGGATTCCAGGCAGGTCAAGTTCCTCCTGGCCAAGCCCCTGACCTTCATGAACGACTCCGGTGACGCCCTGGCCTCCATCAGTGCCTATTACCGGATTGAAACCAGGCGGATTCTGGTCATCCACGATGATATGGACCTGGAATTCGGCAGGATCAAGGTCAAGTCCGGTGGATCGTCGGGCGGCCACAACGGCATCCGTTCCATCGACCGGTCCCTGGGAAGCAACGCATACTCCCGTGTGCGCCTGGGGGTGGGCCATGCCCAGCGTGGCCAGGACGCCCACCGCAAGACGGTCGACTGGGTGCTGGGAGGGTTCTCCTCGACCCAGCGCAGCCAGCTTCCGGACTTCCTGGCCGACGGCGCCGATGCGGCCGAGACCATCATCTTCAAGGGGTTGGCCCGGGCCCAGGAGCAATTCAATGGCCGCTGACCGCACCAGAGATTCAGCCGACCCCAGGGAGGGTGAGAGGGCCCGGCCGGAGACCATGAACGGGGCCCTGCATGACCTCCTTGACCCCCTTCGCGGGGATGCGGCCTTCGCCCGACTGGCCGACGGAGAGGTTCTGCCCTCCGATTCGGACATCGACCCCTCCATCCTGGTCCAGGCCCCGCAGGGGATTCGGCCCGCCCTTGCAGCGGCCGCCGCAGGTCAGGGACCCATCATCATGGTGGTCCCCTCAGAGCATGACGCCCAGGAGATGGGCCAGGCCGTCAGATCCTGGTACGGGGGTGACCCACATGATGTGGCCACCCTGGAGGCCTGGGAGACCCTGCCCCATGAGCGCCTTTCGCCCAGGGCCGACACGGTGGCCTCACGGATGGCGGTCTTCCGTCGGCTTGCCCATCCGGTCGAGGGGGATCCGATCTTCGGGCCCATCAGGATTCTGGTCATGCCCATCCGTTCCCTTCTTCAGCCCGTGGTCAGGGGGCTCCAGGACGTGGAGCCCCTGGTCTTCACGGTCGGCGGCGAGATGGAGATGGACCACGCGGTCGATGCCCTGGTCCGTAACGCCTACTCCCGCGTGGACCTGGTCATGGAGCGCGGTCAGTTCGCGGTCAGGGGTGGCATCCTCGACGTCTTCGTCCCCACCATGGCCCACCCGGTCCGTATCGAGTTCTTCGGTGATGAGGTCGACACCATTTGTTCCTTCCACGCCTCGGATCAGCGCACCTTCGGTGACGACCTGGATCGAATCTGGGCCCCTCCCTGCCGTGAGCTCCAGCTGACCGACCAGGTCAGACAGCGGGCCAAGGCCCTGATCGGGAGCATCCCCAACGCCGACGACATGCTGGAGTCCATCGCCCAGGCCATCCCGGTCGAGGGCATGGAGTCGCTCCTGCCGGCCCTGGTGCCCGACCTGGTGCCGGTCCAGACCATGTTCCCCGACCGGTCCCTGGTCCTCCTCTCCGACCCGGAACTCCTGCGCAGGTCGGCCCAGGATCTGACCAAGACCGCCAACGAGTTCCTGGCGGCCAGCTGGCATGTGGCGGCATCGGGCCATGGGGCCGGCGCCCCCATCAGCTTCGACCAGGCCAGCTTCCTGGAATACGACCAGGTCATCTCCTCCCTGGAGTTCAGTAAGCACCAGGTGTGGAAGCTGACCGACCTCTCCGTGGATGCGGACCGGGAGGGTGCGGAGTGCCTCCAGGCCCAGGCCCCTGCCGAGTACCGGGGTGATGAGGACAGGGCCCGTTCCGGGCTGACCGGCCTGGTCAAGGCCGGTGACCGGGTGGTGGTCACGGCCGCGGCCCAGGGCACCCTGAGCCGACTGCGTCGGGCCTTGGAATCCACCGGTATCACCGATGTCGACTATATGCGTTCCATGGCTGTCGACGGGTTCGTCGACGAGGCCGCCCATCTGGCCCTGCTGACCGAGCGTGACCTCACCGGGCGGACCAGTGTCGCCGCCGGGCAGAAAACCTCCGGCAGACGGCGCAAGGCCATTGATTTGACCGAGCTCAAACCCGGTGATTTCGTTGTCCATGACCAACACGGCATCGGCAAGTACCTGGGTATGAAGCAGCGGACCACAGGCACCGGCCCCACCAAGGGCAGCCGCGAGTACCTGGTCCTGGAGTACGCCCCCGGCAAGCGCAACGCCCCTCCTGACAAGCTCTTCGTTCCTGCTGACCAGCTGGACCAGGTCAGCAAGTACATCGGCGCCGAGATCCCCAAGCTCAACAAGCTTGGAGGGTCGGACTGGTCCGCCACCAAGGCCAAGGCCAGGAAGCACGTCCACCAGATCGCCCAGGGCCTGGTCAGGCTCTATTCCGCCCGTCAGCGCACCAAGGGGTTCGCCTTCAGCCCGGACACCCCCTGGCAGAAGGAACTGGAGGATGCCTTCCCCTTCCAGGAGACCCCCGACCAGCTGACCACCATCGACGAGGTCAAGGCCGACATGGAACGTCCCGTTCCCATGGACCGGCTGATCTGTGGGGACGTGGGCTTCGGGAAGACCGAGATCGCCATCCGGGCCGCCTTCAAGGCCGTCCAGGACTCCAAGCAGGTCGTGGTCCTGGTCCCCACCACCCTCCTGGTCCAGCAGCATCATCAGACCTTCACCGACCGCTTCGAGGGGTTCCCGGTCAGGGTGGCGGCCATGAGCCGCTTCCAGACGGCCAGGGAGAACCAGGCCACCATGGCCGGGCTGGCCGACGGGACCGTCGATGTGGTGATCGGCACACACAAGCTCCTCAACCCCAAGATCCGCTTCAAGGACCTGGGGCTGATGATCATCGACGAGGAGCAGCGCTTCGGGGTCGAGGACAAGGAGACCCTGAAGGCCATCAGGACCAATGTGGATGTCCTGTCGCTCTCGGCCACCCCCATTCCCCGAACCCTGGAGATGGCCGTGACCGGAATCAGGGAGATGTCGACCCTGGCCACTCCCCCCGAGGACCGGCTGCCTGTTTTGACCTACGTCGGGGCCTATGAGGACGCCCAGGTGACCGCTGCCATCCGTCGTGAGCTGCTCCGTGGCGGCCAGGTCTTCTACATCCACAACAGGGTCGAGGACATCGCCAGGATATCCGCCAAGGTCCAGGAGTTGGTTCCCGAGGCCAGGGTCGGTGTGGCCCACGGCAAAATGGGGGAGAAGCAGCTGGACGGGATCATCCAGGACTTCTGGCGCCGCGACATCGACGTCCTGGTCTGCACCACCATCGTCGAGACCGGCCTGGATATTCCCAACGCCAACACGCTGATCGTCGACAGGGCGGACCGTTTCGGCCTCTCCCAGCTTCACCAGTTGCGTGGCCGGGTGGGGCGTGGTCGGGAACGCGCCTACGCCTACTTCCTCTATGACCCCAGCAAGCCCATGACCCAGACAGCCCATGACCGTCTGGCCACCATCGCCCAGAACACGGCCCTGGGGTCCGGCTACGACGTCGCCATGAAGGACCTGGAACTGCGAGGCACGGGCAACCTTCTGGGTGACGAGCAATCCGGCCACATCGAGGGGGTCGGGTTCGACCTCTACGTGCGGATGGTCTCCCAGGCGGTCGAGGAGTACAAGGAACCCCAGGCCACCCAGCCGGTCAACGTCAGCATCGACCTGCCCATCGAGGCCTCGATCCCGGTGGACTACATCGATTCGGACAAGCTGCGCCTGGAGGCCTATCGAAAGCTGGCCTCTGCCCGGAATGACCAGGACCTGCAGGACCTCCATGAGGAACTGACCGATCGCTACGGTCAGCCTCCGGCTGAATTCGACACCCTCTTCGCCATTGCCAGGCTCCGGGCCAAGGCCCGGGAACTGGGCATTTCCGAGATTGCCACGCAGGGTGGGCGTGTCAGGGTCAGGCCCCTGGACCTGCCCGAGTCGTTGCAGACCAGGATGGAGCGCATCTACAGGGGATGCCAGTACCGCCCGGTGACCAACACCCTCCTGGTTCCCGCCCCGTTCGCGGGTTCCCTGGGGTCGGGCCCCATGGATTCGGCCCAGATTGTGGAGTGGGTCGACCAGCTTCTGGACGACCTGGCATGGAGACATAAGGGGTAGCGGTTGTGAGCGCTAACAGAAATACCTTGTGGCTGGTCCAACAAAAATAGTATTCTGGAGGGGACATCACAACAACAGTCTTAAAAGGAGCAGTTGTGGCAGCAATTGAAAGCGTATATGCGCGCGAAATTCTTGATTCCCGTGGAAACCCGACCGTAGAGGTCATCCTGCAGACCGAAGACGGCGCAGAAGGTCGCGGTCTGGTCCCCTCCGGCGCTTCGACCGGCGAGGCCGAGGCCTGGGAGCGTCGCGACGGCGATAAGAAGCGTTATCAGGGCAAGGGTGTGCTGGAGGCCGTCAAGGCGGTCAACGAGACCATCGCCCCCAACGTCATCGGCATGGACGCCAGTGATCAGCGCGCCCTGGACGAGACCATGATCGACCTGGACGGCACCCCCAACAAGGGCAAGCTGGGCGCCAACGCCATCCTGGGCGTCTCCCTGGCGGCCCTCTACGCCGCAGCCGAGTCCGCCGAGCTTCCCCTCTACCGGTACCTGGGCGGTACCAACGGACACATCCTGCCCGTTCCCAACATGAACATCATGAACGGTGGCGCCCATGCGGACTTCGCCACCGATATCCAGGAGTACATGATCTCCCCCTACGGCTTCGACTCCTACCGTGAGGCCCTGAGGGCCGGTGTGGAGGTCTACCACACCCTCAAGGGCATCCTGAAGAAGGACGGCCACGAGACCGGTCTGGGCGACGAGGGCGGCTTCGCCCCCAAGATGAAGTCCAACGAGGACTCCCTGAAGTACATCATGGATGCCATCGAGGCTGCCGGCTATGAGCCCGGCAGGCAGATCGGCCTCTGCCTCGACGTGGCCTCCTCGGAGTTCTACAACAAGGACACCGACAAGTACCACTTCGACGGTGAGGACCGCGACGCCGACTACATGCTGGATTACTACCAGGGTCTGGTCGAGCGTTACCCGCTGGTCTCCATCGAGGATCCCTTCGCCGAGGAGGACTGGGGCGCCTGGCAGAAGATCACCGCCGCCATGGGCGACCGTCTCCAGTTCGTCGGCGACGACCTCCTGGTCACCAACCCCAAGAGGCTGCAGAAGGGCATCGACCTCAAGGCCGCCAACTCCCTCCTGGTCAAGCTCAACCAGATCGGCACCGTCACCGAGACCCTGGACGCCATCGAGCTGGCCACCGCCAACGGGTTCACCTCCATGGTTTCCCACCGCTCCGGTGAGACCCCCGACACCACCATCTCCGACCTGGCCGTGGCCAAGAACACCCGCCAGATCAAGACCGGTGCCCCGGCCCGTGGTGAGCGCATCGCCAAGTACAACCGCCTGCTGGAGATCGAGGAGGAGCTGGGCTCCACCGCCGAGTACGCAGGTTACAGCGCCTTCAAGGCCTGCAAGCAGTACACCAAGTAGTAGGAAAGGTGTCAGGTTCCGGTGCTGATCGGAACCTGACACCTCCTGTTCACCCGTGGTGGCCCCGAGTCGGCTGCCACGGGTATTTTTATGGGTATGGCCAAGAACTCAACCACAACCTCCCACAAGGGCAGCGACGAGCATGAAGGCGGGAAGCAGGCCCCCAGGCGGGGGTCAGCCGGCCCCATATCCTTCTTCCTGGCCCTGATCATCGTGGCCTTGGGGTTGATTCAGCTGGCCGCCACCTTCCACTCCTACGCCATCAACCTGTCCGAACTGAATGGCCTGAAGAACCAGCAGGCCCAGCTGGTGAGCAGGAAGCAGGATCTGGAGAACCAGATTC
Source organism: uncultured Bifidobacterium sp. (assembly GCF_945269915.1). GTDB lineage: Bacteria > Actinomycetota > Actinomycetes > Actinomycetales > Bifidobacteriaceae > Bombiscardovia > Bombiscardovia indica. The sequence continues at coordinate 13,900 of NZ_CALYOY010000032.1, forward strand.
AGCGTTGGAACGACAAGGCCTATGTGACGGCCCAGGCCAGAGACCGGCTCGGGTTCATCTTTCCCGGTGAGCAGGCCATCCGGGTCCTTCACCCCGAGGCCGTAACCGGCCAGGACGACCAGAACGCCAAGACCGACAAGGGCATCCAGGCCCCGCGCAAGAACACCCTGCCCTGGTACCAGGAGATGGCCTATTCCTTCAGGAAGGCGGACCAGAAGCCCGGTACCCCGGCATCCGGCCATGGGGTGACCACCCCCGGGAAATCCAAGTCAGCCGAGCAGGACGGGCGGGATGCGAACCGGGATCGGCAGGACACCTCCACTCCTCCGGGCCAGGGGGAGGGGAGCGGGGATACCGGCCAGGGGTTCACGGGCCAGACCGGTGGCCAGTAGTCCGATCCGGTGGAATCAGGACTGATTCCGCTGTACCCTATTCCGGGTGAAACATGTCAGGGGAGGTGACCAACCTCTCCGGTATTGGAGCGTGGAAGGAGCAAGAGTGCCGACACAGGACGAGAGGGCCGGAACAGACAGGATCGGATCCGAAAAGACCATGACTGCCCTGGTTGACGGCATCCTTGCCCACCCCGCGACCGGTGAGGAGATTGCGGCGGTTCAGGACCAGCTGGGCCGATACCCCCGTGGGATGGTGGCGGTCGGGGCCCGGTGTGTCTGTGGCAACCCCCTGGCGGTCGTGACCAGGCCCCTCCTGCCCGATGGGACCCCCTTCCCGACCACGGCGTACCTGACCTCGCCTGAGGCCGTCAAGGAGGTCTCCCACCTGGAGGCCTCCGGGCTCATGAACGACTTCAATCAGGAGCTGGGTGAGGATGAGGACCTGGCCCGTGCCTACCGGCAGGCCCACCAGACCTATCTGGACTTCCGCCACGCCCTGGCCCTCCGTCTGGGTGACAGCGAGGAGCACATCCGCACCACCTCGGCCGGGGGAATGCCAACCAGGGTCAAGTGTCTGCACGCCCTGACCGGGCAATCCCTGGTCATGGGTTCGGGCATCAACCCCCTGGGCGACCGGGTCCTGGCCATGGTCAGGCCAAGCTTCGACCCTGCGGTCTGCCGGTGCGCCCGGCCCTGGGGAAGTGCTCAGGGACAGGACTGAATCGTCAGGGTGCCGGCCGGGTCGTTCACGATGGTACACCCGGGCTGTGCCCGGTATCTGGGAAAGGACGAATGATGAAGCAGGTGACTGTTGCGGGTGTCGATTGCGGGACCAATTCCATCCGCTTGCTGATTGCCAGCGTGGATGAGCAGGGTTTGCACCCCCTGGCGCCCCGGATCATGAAGGTCATCCGCCTGGGTGAGGGGGTCGACCGGACCCATCGCTTCGCCGACCAGGCCCTGGACCGGGCCTATGAAGCCTGCAGGCTCTTCGCCGACCAGCTCAGATCCCATCCGGTGGATGGCATCCGCTTCGTGGCCACCTCGGCCACCCGGGACGCGGCCAACCGCAGTGATTTCGAGGAGGGCGTGGAGTCCATACTCGGTGTCAGGCCTGAGGTGATCTCCGGGACCGAGGAGGCCGCTCTGAGCTTCCTGGGTGCCATCAGTGTCCTGGAATCGGGCCCCCGTGCGGCTTCCATGCCCCAGGCCCCCTACATGGTCGTCGACCTGGGCGGGGGGTCCACGGAGTTGGTGGTCGGCGGCGATGGCCGTCAGGCTCCAATCGACAGGGCCAAGGCAGCCTATTCCATGAACATCGGCTCCGTGCGCATCACCGAGCGTCACCTCCGCGACGACCCACCAAGCCAGGAGGAGATCGATCAGGCCGTGGAGGACATCGACCGTCATATCGACCAGGCTTTCGAGGCTGTTCCCATCGAGGAGGTGGGTACCCTGGTCGGGGTTTCCGGAACGGTCACGACCATGAGCGCCCTGGCCCTGGGCTGTGCGCAATACGAACCCACCCAGATCGATGGGGTGACCATCCCTGTCGACCAGGCCGAGAGGGCCAATCAGGAGGTGCTCCATATGAGCCGACAGGACCGGGCCGGACTCAAGCCCATCCACCCCGGTCGTATCGATGTGATCGGCGGAGGGGCACTCATCTGGAACCGTCTCCTTGACAGGGTATCCCAGGCCTGCCCTGCGGCCCTGGGCGGAGGCGGATACATCGCCAGTGAGCACGGTCTCCTGGACGGGTTGGTCCTGGATTACGGGCGTCGTCTCCTGAAATCGTGACCGGTCCGACGGCCGGCAGGCTGTTCCGCCTGTGCGCTATGATATGACGATATGGGTCGTCGGCCCCGGTGGCGAAATGGTATACGCATCGGACTTAAAATCCGCCGCCTGTATTGGCATGTGGGTTCGATTCCCACCCGGGGCACCGAGGGGGCAGTCCTCTTGACCAGGTCGACATAGGTTCACGACTTGTGGACAGACCCGCAAACCGATACTCTGGAATGCGACGGAAACCAAAGGAGTTGTCATGAGTGACCAGTCCATGCCCAAAGCGAATGCCGTCTTCGGCGCTATGCCCGAGGTTGAGTTCCAGGGGCCTGCCCCCAAGGGTCTGCGTACCGTCGAGCTGGTGGAGGGTGACGGCCCGGTCGTGCGTAAGGGTGATACGGTCACCGTCAACTACCACGGACTCATCTGGGGGACCGACAAGGTCTTCGACTCCAGTTTCCAGCGTCACCAGCCCGCCAGCTTCGGCATCGGTGTGGGCCAGGTCATCCGCGGCTGGGACCAGAGTGTCCCCGGCCACAACGTGGGCTCCAGGCTGGTGGTTTCCATACCACCCGAGTACGGCTACGGCAGCAGGGGGGTTCCGCAGGCCGGCATCGGCGGGGATGACACCCTGGTCTTCGTGATCGACATCATATCGACACGATGAACAACAATCTGTAAGGCGCCGGTGAGGGCCGGCGCCTTTTCCATATCCCGGTCGGTGACCCAGGCGGGCCAGACCGGGAGAGTGAATCGACACAAGGAGGAAGTCATGGCTGAGGAAAAAAAGATACTGCTGACACAGGCCGCCTATGACAAGCTGAAGGAGGAGCTGGACCGTCGCCAGGGTGAGTACCGTGATGAAATCACCGAGCGTATCGCTGCGGCCCGTGCCGAGGGTGACCTGAGCGAGAACGGTGGCTACCAGGCGGCACGTGAGGAGCAGGGCAAGAACGAGGGACGGATCAACGAGCTGATCGTCAAGCTCCGCAACGCTCAGATCCTCAAGGCCCCCAAGGCCGGCAAGGTGGGCAACGGCTCCCTGGTCACCCTGACCATGGCAGGCAGCGACATGGTCTATGTTCTGGGTTCACGCGACCTGGCCGTGGCCACGGAGTATGACGTGATCAGCCCCGAATCCCCGATCGGTGCGGCCATCATGGGCGCGAAGGACGGAGACACGGTCACCTACCAGGCACCCAACGGCAAGGACATTTCGGTCACCATCAAGGAGGCCAAGCCACTCAAGTAGCGGTGAGTCTGGTGGGAGTCCACCTGGACGGACGAATCAGGGTGCCACGGCAGTCATGCTGAGGCGCCTTTTCCTTATACTCGGGGCCGTTGGTGGGGGAGGAGTGCTCCAGTACCCCCCTGGGGCGGCCGTGGTGGTTGTGTGTCAAGGCCTCGGCCGTTCAATCTCACTGCGGATGCGGGCCCTTCGGACGATCAGCGGAGGTTGCAGACGACAAGGAAGATGGCAACGGTGTGGCAGACGTATCCGATGACGGTCCCCAGGTGGAAGATCTCATGGAAGCCGAAGACCCTGGGCCAGGGATCGGGTCGGCGCAATCCGTAGGCGATGGCGCCCAGGATGTAGGATATGCCGCCGGCCACGATGAGCCAGACCACGGGTGGTCCGGCGGCGGGGGACTGCCAGAAGAGCCCCAGGAAGCAGACACCGGAGACGCCGAAGATGATGTAGACCAGGGTATAGAGCCAGCGCGGGGCGTTGATCCAGAAGACGTGGACCACCATGGCCACCAGGGTCGCCGTCCACATTCCCAGGATGATGGTCCTGCGCCAGAAGGTGTCCAGAGCGAAAGCGACCGGGGTGTAGGTGCCGGCGATCAGGAGGAAGATGTTGACATGGTCGAACCGACGCAGGACGTCTGTGACCGTCGGTGACCAATCACCCAGATGATAGAGGGCGGAGTTGCCGAAAAGGGCCAGGGAGGAGACCATGAAGATGGTGCAGGCCAGTTTCATGGGCAGTCCCTTGGCCAGGCAGATCAGAACGATGCCCGCCGCCAGGGCCAGCGGGGTTGCCACGGCGTGAATCCATCCGCGCAGGAGGGGCTTGGGCCGACCGTGAACATCCAGCCTGACCTTCCGCTCGATTTCCTCATTGGGAATGCCCTCGATCTTGGCCGCCTTGGCTTCGGCCCTGGCCATGATCCTGGCCGCCTTCTCCCGGCCTTTTGCACGGACCGCATCGGCCCTGGCCTGCATGTGGGCCTCGTGGGCCAGGTCGGCATCCTTACGTAGGTAGATCAGTTCCTGGCGGCGTTTGCTCCTTCTGCGGTCCAGGTCGGGGTCCTGATCAGTGCCCGAGGGGCTGGTGATCTGAGAGCTGTCCTGCTGCTGATCCCTTGCTGCCTTGCCTGCCATGGGCCTCCTTCGCGAACCGTTCCAGGCCTGGTTCCGCCTGGTCGGTCCAGGCATCCTCCAAGCACGGAGTTGCTGTCACCCAGCCTACCCCCAGGCCTGCTTTCCCGGGTGGTCCTAGGGTCCATCGCCTGGAGATGATTCCTCCGGGAGGCGGTGACCAGTGGCTATGATGGTGGCTATGGCTGATTTTTCGGAGATTCTGGCTTCGTGTGATGATTTTGACGAGGAGGATCGGGAGTGGCTTCACCACTTGGTGGCGGATTGGCAGGTCATAGCCGATCTGAGCTTTGCCGACCTGATGCTGCTCCTGCGAACCAAGAGCGGTGAATTCAAGGTGGCCGAGCAGTGCAGGCCGTCCACGGTCATGTCCCTGCGCACCGAGGACGTTGTCGGTGAGGTCCCCCCCGGGGATAGGCAGGATGAGCTGGAACAGGCCATGAAGTCCAAGGGGGTCCTGCGCTCGAACCGTCTCAGCACCATCGGCAAGGCCACGGTCTGCGATGTCTATGCCCCCATTCGTCATAAGGGCAAGACCCTGGGTCTGGTGGTCAGGGAGACCAACATGGCCACCAGGGAGTCCAACGGTCGCTATGAGAGCGAGAGCATCAACGCCGGCAAGGAGCTCTTCGAGATGATCACCAGGGGGGAGTTCCCCTATTCCGATTCGGTCCTCAACCAGCGCCATAACGCCAGGGTGGCCGACGGGTTCTTCGTCCTGACGGCGGGTGGAATCGTGCGGTATGCTTCCCCCAACGCCATCAGCTGCTTCCGTCGGTTGGGGTCCGTCGACACCATGTCCGGACAGTACCTGAGCGAGATCGGCACCTCCCTCCTGCGTAAGAACGATCCTGTGCCGGACTCCCTCCCGCTGGTCCTGACCGGCAAGGCGGCCGTGGACTCGGAACTGGATGCCAACGGCTCGGCCGTATCCATGCGCTCCCTTCCGCTCTACGGATGCCAGGGGAGAATAGGCTCCATCGTTCTATGCCGGGATGTGACCGAGCTGCGCAGGCGGGAGAAGGAACTTAAGACCAAGGATGCGACCATCTCGGAGATTCACCACAGGGTCAAGAACAATCTCCAGGCGGTCTCTGCCCTCCTGAGGCTCCAGGCCCGCCGCACCAAGTCCGAGGAGGTCCGAAAGGAGCTGGAGGAGGCCCAACGCCGTGTGCAGACCATCGCCGTGGTCCACGAGGGGCTCAGCCAGACAGCTGATGAGATCGTCGACTTCGACAAGGTCATATCCAACCTCCTCAAGATGAGCGTCGACCTGGCCACCACGTCTGACCAGCACATCTCCATCTCCTACGTGGGCAAGTTCGGTATGATGCCGGCCCAGGATGCCACCCCCCTCTCCTTGGTCCTGACCGAGCTGGTCAACAACGCGGTCGAGCATGGATTTGAGGGGCGCACGGAGGGCCATATCACGATTTCCGTGGGCAGGGGCGGCAACAACCTCAATGTGGTGGTCGAGGATGATGGGAACGGCTACAGCACCGAGTCCGACGAGGGGAAGGCCAAATCATACGGGTCAGGTCTGGGTACCCAGATCATCAACACCTTCGTCACCAACGATTTCGGCGGTACGGTCCGGTGGGAGCCCCGGCGCGATGGGGGCACCCGGGTGGTCATCAACATCAAGCTCCGCGTTGCCCAGGACGTCTGATCAGGTAGGGGCAAATCGGATGTCTGGCCGGGTGACAGCCGATTGGATGTCTGTTTGGGGCAGGAGACGTGCTCTTACTTGTGATAAGAACACAATGCCCCGATATCTCACTAAGAAGGGGTCACAGGCTGAACCTGTGACCCCTTCTTAGTGATCAAGATATCCTGCGCGACGCAAGTCCCCTCTTCAGGACTGCATCTGCATGGCCTGGGACCGACGGGCCCGCATGGCACGTCGCTTCAGGGCCCTGCGCTCATCCTCGCTCAGGCCACCCCAGACACCGTAATCCTGGTTGGTGTCCAACGCACATTTGAGACAGGCGTCAATCACCTTGCAGGTGCGGCACACGGCCTTGGCCTCTTCAATCTGCTGATAGGCGGCACCTGTGTTACCGACGGGGAAGAAGAGTTCCGGATCCTTATCGCGGCAAGCAGCCTTTGCACGCCAATCAAACGCATTACTCATATACCTGTTCCTCCAAGCCGTTCCTATCTGGACTCACTTGTTTTCCTGTATGCAAGGTAAGCACGAAACTGGACTTTTTTCAAGAGCATTTTTCGGGGGAATCACTGGGAAAACACTGAACAGGCAGGGCCTGTCCGGCGCTCAGAAGGAGGCACCGGCCCGGAATGGTACCGGCTGGGCGGCCCGGTCCCGTCAGGGCTGCGGAGGGGATGCCGCAGGCCATGTCCATGCTTCGTTCGCCAAAGGGGAACACCAGGCGTTGCCTGAATCGTTCGGGTCGGCGTATGGCCGTGGCGGAGTCCACGGAAAGGACCAGGGCCACCCGGTCCATCGAGAGGGCCCTGTTGACCTGCCTGGTCAAGGGCAGGCGGCTCATGGGATCGAGCAGGTCCTGGGCATCGTCGATCAGCCATATCAGTCCCTCGTAGGGTTCCTTACCGTCTCCCTGGGGTGATGCCGGTGACGACGGCCCGGGAGGAAGTGCTGAGGCACGACCGATGTGGAGGTCAAGGCTGGAATAGGTACCTCCCTCCTGGAAGGATATGCGCAGACCGAAAGTGTCGGTCATACCGGCATCGTGCATGGGGGGCGCGTAGCCGGGGCCGTCTCCCTCAAGCAGGGCGAGAAGGCGCCGCGACAGGGCCCCGATAAGGGTGGTCTTGCCCTGGCCCCTGGGACCGATCAGGGCGGTATTGCCGGTGATCGGCAAGCGGCACGTATGGAGGAGGACCCCGTCATCCACCCATCCGATGGGGACCAGCGGGTGACCGTCATGGATGGTGACCCGGTTCGTCCTGCCTCCCGGGTGTCTCCTGCCCAGGTGCCTTGTGTCTGGCAGTGGAGGGGAGAAGAGGGGAGGGGCTGGTCTGAAACCGCAGAAGGCTGCCGCCTTGATGGTCTCTTGGACAAGTCCTGCGGGGTTAACGACCAGGCTGGTCCTGAAGGCTCTGATGCCCTCTCCGTTCTCGCAGAAACCCAGCCCTGGATGGGAGGGGCTTATTCGGGCCGCGCAGGGGGAGCCCAGCAGTTCCTTGGACTGCATGGGGTCGCGAACGCGCAGGCAGATGCCCAGATTCATGTTGGCCCGCATCTGGGCGCTGACCTGCCCCAGGGTCTGCTGGGTACAGGCAACCAGGTTCATGCCCAGGGACCTCCCTTGGGAGGCCAGCCTGGCCAGATCATCCAGGTAATCGGGCAGCTGCTGACGGAGGGCCTGGAACTCGTCGATGACGACCAGGAGGCGGGGAGGTGGCGGATCCAGGTCCCGGATATCAGAGGCACCCACCTTGGCCAGGAGGGCCTCTCTGCGTTCAAGTTCCTTGCGGATACCGGCCAGGGACCGCACCGCCTGTTCCAGGTCGAGGTCGTTGACGCACCCTACCGTATGGGGAAGTCCGGCCAGGAGGTTGAAGCCGGAACCACCCTTGAAGTCCAGAAGGACCAGGTTGAATCTGCTGGGAGGGAGGCTGCAGGCCAGGGCCAGGCACCAGGCCCGGAGGAAGACCGACTTTCCGGAACCGGTGGTCCCCGCCACCAAGGCATGTGGGCCGTCTCTTACCAGGTCAATCAGGAAGTCCCCACCTGCCTCCCGTCCAATCATGGCCTGATAGGAGGGAGGCCCCTCCAGGGAGGTCAACCAGGTGTGGACGATGGCCTTCCAGCGCTGCCCGTGCCCTCCTGAGGAGGGCACATCTGCGAAGAGCCCGTCCTCCAGCCATGCTGGTTCCAGGGATTCAAGCGAGACCATATCGGCAGAGGCCGCATCATCGGTATCCCTGGACTGCAAGACGGGCTGATCCTTCCGGTGTGCACCGGCACCAACGGCGGATCTGGCCCTCAGCAGGGTCAGGACGCACAGGGCCAGGTTTCCAAAGAGCGCGGGCAGGAGTAAGGCCAGAAAGATCCATCGTCCCTGATTGACCAGGTACCAGAGTAGGGCGGTCTGGGCCAGGAGGGGTGTGCATTGGGTCACCAGGGTCAGGAGGGTGGTGACAGATGGACCGGTTGTCCGGAGGCCGCCGGGCCGGCCCACGGCCATGTGGTCACCGTCGGAGAAACCCCTGTCGTGATGGACTGGGTTCCCCCTCCTTTGCCCATGGTCATGGTTATGTTCTTGGCCATGGGCGAGGGCAAGACCCGTCCCCTGTACAGGCTGGGACTGGCGGTCGGTGCGGTCCCTGAGGTTCTTCATAGGGGTGAGTATCCCGGACCCGGGATGATACCGCGGTCGAAGTCTGACCATGTGGTCGGACGTGCCATATGTCCACCGGGAGGGGGCTCGTACGACGAGGCTTACTCGCCTCCGACCTGGCCGGGGGCATGCGTCCCCTGTTCCAGTTCCTGGAAGAGACTGGTATTGCGGGCATCATCCAGGAGGACCGTGGATCCGATGCCGCCGGGGTAGTAATCAGGGTCGGTCCAGTAGAGACTGCCGCTGATCCCGTCCTTGCCGGTGGCGTCGCGGAAGGCCAGGACCATTCTGAACAGGGTCCAGGCGTTGGACTTCTCATCCACAATGATGGCCTGGAGCCCGGAGTTGATGACCTTGTTGGCAGATGAGGGGTTGAGCAGGATGGAGGGTTTGGTGACCTTCTTGGAGATGGCCCCGATCACCTGGCGCTGGCGCTCCGCCCTGCCGAAATCGCCCTTGGGGTCAGAATACCGCATCCTGGAGAATGCCAGGGCGGCGCCCCCGTCCGCCTGATGGCAGCCGGAGGTCCAGATCATTCCCGAATTGGGGTCGTTCACATCGCTGTCATAGCAGAGCTCAACGCCGCCCAGGGCGTCGACCAGCCCCTGGAGGCCGCCGAACTTGATGACGGCAACATGGTCGATCTTGTTGCCGGTGATTTCCTCGATCTGTGCGGTCAGCGCCCGGTATCCTGAGGTATAGGCCAGGGCGTTGATCTTCATCCCCTCGCCGTTCTGCTTGACCAGGGAGTCCCTGGGGACGGATATGAGGGAGGAGGCCCCATGTCTGGGTTTGGTCAGGACCAGGATGGTATCCGTCCTGAATCCGGTGATATCCGTATCCTCGCCTGCACCGGGGGTTCCGTCGCGCTGATCGGATCCCAGAATCAGCCAGGTGGAGGCCTGGGATCCAGGCATGTTGGTCAGCATCTTGTCGCGGTTCAATTTGCTGTTGACCCAGAACCAGCTGCTTCCGGCCAGGACCGTCAACAGGACCAGGAGGGTGACCAGGATGGCCGCCATGATGCGCCGGCCCCGGTGGCGCTTCTTGGCCACGGACGTGCCCGGTACAGACGCCTGCCGGAGCGGTGGGTCGGCTGGGGACTGACGGGGTGCGGGGGCGGTTGGCCTGGTCGCGGCCGGCGTCTTCCGTGAGGATCCCGTCGTTCTGCGTGCGGGTGTTGAGGATCTGGCGGCCTGTGCCGGCTTGATCCCGCCTGAAGGCGTACGTGAAGAGGGGGAAAAACTGGGTGGCAACTGCGATTCCGAAGGTGCAGGAGATGCGTTTCGGTGGTGCGAATGACCATGGCCGGAGGGCATGAAACTCGGTGGTTCCTGCGAATTTCGGCTTTCATCTGGTCCTGGCTTCATACCTAAATCCCTTGTCCTACGTCTTCAATCCCAACTAGGCCATGAATACCATCGCATGGCCCGGCTCGTCGTCCCTCAGCACTATTTCTGCGCGGGAACGGCACAGACCGTGGCGAAGAGGTACCTGTCGGCCATGCCGATGTACTGACCGGTCACCCTGTCCTTGATGGTCCCGTCATCCGGGTCGACGATACCGCCGGTGTCCGGATCGATCAGGGTCTTGTCGGGCATGGTGATCAACCCGGTATGGGGATCAGGGGCCGGCAGGGACTGGCTGGGAACGGAGGTCTGGTCTTGCGATTGGGCGTCCTGGGAGGTGGC
>NZ_CALYOY010000033.1 GCF_945269915.1 uncultured Bifidobacterium sp.
AGCCACCCGGCAGGGCATGAATCAGCATGGTGCCGTTGTCCTGAAGTCAGCTGCATCGACCGGCGCAGGGCTGTATTCCAAGATGGTCGAGATCGCCCGCGGCTCGGATCAGTCCTGGTCCGAGGAAGACCGGGCAGCTTGGGCACCTTGGATCCACTCGGCTAACAGGGAGGCGGCCCTGCCCTGGTCCACAACCTCTGCTGCCAGCTGGTAGGCCTGGCCGAAACGGGTGGTCAGGTCGGTCCCGGGACCGGCGTCGATCTGCGAACCATCAGCAACGATGGCCGATGCGGCATTGAGCAGAGCCGTGGAACGGGAAGGAACGGACTTGCCAGCCAGGAAGTCCCTGACGACATTGGCGTTGAAGGCGGGGTCACCACCGCGCAGGTCGTCCAGGTCGACGGGGTCGAGACCCAGCTCCCTGGCGGGGTCGAACGACCGCTCCTCCACCTGGCCCTGGTGGATCTCCCAAATGGACACCGGACCGGTCGGGGCCATCTCGTCAAGCCCCTCAGCCGAGGTGTAGACCATGCCCTCCTGGCCGCGTGAGGCATAGACCTGGGCCATCATGGGACTGAGCTGGCGCTGGGCGCACCCGATGGCCACGTACCGGGGCCGGGCCGGGTTGGTCAGGGGTCCAAGGAGGTTGAAGACGGTCGGAATGCCCAGGGCCGAACGGACGGGGCCCACAAACCGCATGGCAGGGTGGAAGGTCTTGGCGAAGGCGAAGGTGATGCCGAACCGATCGGCCATGGCCGCCACCTCTCGGGGAGACAGGTCCAAAGGAAGACCAAGCTGCTCCAGACAGTCGGCTGTTCCGCTCTTGCTGGAAGCGGCCCGGTTCCCATGCTTGACGATCCTGACCCCAGCCGCGGCGGCGACGATGGCTCCCATGGTCGACAGGTTGACCGTTGCGGCCCCGTCCCCGCCGGTACCGACGATATCGGTCACGTCGCCGCTGACCCTCAGCGGTACCGCATGGCCCACCATGGCCTTGGCCGCCCCCTCGACCTCCTGACTGGTCAGCCCCAGGGCCGACTGCATGGCGAGTACGGCGCCCACCTGGACCGGGTCGGCGTTCCCGTCCATGAGATCGTTCATGTACCACTCGGTCTCATCCGCACTCAGGTGTCGGCCGGACACCAGCGAGTTCAGGATGGATTTCCATGTAGGTGGCCGCATGATGACTCTTTCCTTTGTTGGGAGACGTGAGGTGCGTCGCTGTTTGCTCTAGGTTTACTCCCCTGCACTCAACCGCCTCAGGGGCGTCCCATATGATGGTCAACCCTTGACCGGCATATGGAAACGGCCATTACCCATGGGGCAATGGCCGTCCATTGAATCATCAGCCTTGAGGTTCAACACCTGCTGACCGGTACCGTCACTTCTCGTTCTGGCCGTGGCACATCTTGTACTTGCGACCGGAACCGCAGGGGCAGGGAGCGTTCCTGGAGGTACCGGGGAAGGTCCTGCCATCGGCCCAGGGAGAGTGCTCCTCTTCGGCCTTGGGGCGCTTGCTGACCGGAACCTTGCCCTCGGCATGGCTCAGGGGTTCGGGACCGAGCACAGCGGGGCCGGGCTCATTTCCCTCGGATCCGTCCTCATCCTCGGATTCCTTCTTCTCCCTGGCCACCTGGTCGATTTCGGCGTCCTCATCCTCGGTGTCGGGTTCCTCAGGCGCCTCGTAGCTGACTTCCTCCGAATCGTCCTCATCTTCTGATGCGCTCTTGCCTTCATCCCGATCGGACAGGTCCTCGCCGTCCTGGCTGGAATCCTGCTTACGGGCAAGCTCCTCGGCCTCCTGGCTGGCGGCGATCTGGGAGAGGTCCACGTTGAAGAGGAGCTGGACGCTCTCCTCCTTGATGGCATCGATCATGGAGTTGTACATCTGATACCCCTCGCGCTGGTACTCGACCAAAGGGTCACGCTGGCCCATGCCACGCAGGCCGATACCGTCCTTGAGGTAGTCCATCTCATAGAGGTGCTCGCGCCATTTGCTGTCGAGGACCGACAGGACCACCTGGCGCTCCAGCTGGCGGGTGCCCCTTTCGCCCAGCTCCTCCTCACGCTCATGGTAGATGTCCTCGGCATCCCCGAGGACCTTCTCCAGGAGGGCCTTGACGGCCTTGTCTCCCTTGGTGCCCTCCAGGGACTTCATGGTCTCTTCCTGGTCCAGGGTGATCGGATAGACCGAGGCCAAGGCCTTCCAGAGCCCGTCCGCATCCCAATCCTTGGGCTTGTCGGAGCCCTTCTGGGCGCCGCGGATATAGGACTCGATGGTCTCCTTGATGAAGCGCATGACATCGTCATGGATATCCTCACCCTGGAGGACGGCCTGACGCTCGGCATAGATGACCTTGCGCTGCTTGTTCATGACGTCGTCATACTTCAGGACGTTCTTACGAATCTCATAGTTGCGGGATTCCACCGACTTCTGGGCGTTGCGCACACCCTTGGAGACGCTCTTGGACTCGATGGGCTCACCCTCCGGCAGGCCGGACGACATGACCCTGGCCACCAGCTGGGTGTTGAAGAGCCGCATCAGGTCATCCTCCAGGCTCAGGTAGAAGCGGGACTCGCCCGGGTCTCCCTGACGGCCGGAACGGCCACGCAGCTGGTTGTCGATTCGACGGGACTCGTGGCGCTCGGTGCCCAGAACGTAGAGACCGCCAAGCTCGACGACCTCCTCATGCTCGTCCTTGACCTGCTCCTTGACCTCGTCCAGGGTCTTCGGCCAGAGCTTCTCGTATTCCTCCGGGGTGTCGTCCGGGGAGTAGCCCTGCTCCTTGAGCTGCTGATCGGCCAGGAACTCCACGTTGCCGCCGAGCATGATGTCGGTACCACGACCGGCCATGTTGGTGGCCACGGTCACGGCGCCCTTGCGACCGGCCACGGCCACGACCGAGGCCTCACGGGCATGTTGCTTGGCATTGAGGACCTGGTGGTCGATCCCGGCCACATCAAGCAGGGAGGAGACCACCTCGGAGGACTCGACCGAGGCCGTACCCAGGAGGACCGGCTGGCCCTTGGCATGGCGCTTGGCCACATCCTTGACGATGGCGGTCAGCTTCTCCTTCTTGGACCGGTAGATAAGATCATCCTGGTCCTTGCGGATCATCGGCTTGTTGGTGGGAATCGGCAGGACGCCCAGCTTGTAGGTGTTCATGAACTCGGCGGCCTCGGTCTCGGCCGTACCGGTCATGCCCGCCAGCTTGTCATACATGCGGAAGTAGTTCTGCAGGGTGATGGTGGCGAAGGTCTGGTTCTCGGCCTTGACCTCGACACCCTCCTTGGCCTCGATGGCCTGGTGGAGGCCCTCATTGTAGCGGCGGCCCTTGAGCAGACGGCCGGTGTGCTCGTCGACGATCAGAACCTCGCCGCCCTGGACCACGTAGTCGCGGTCGCGCAGGAAGAGTTCCTTGGCCTTGATGGCATTGTTCAGGTAGCCGATGAGGGCCGTGTTGGCGGGCTCGTAGAGGTTGTCGATGCCCAGATAATCCTCGATCTTGGTGATGCCGGGATCCAGGATGCCGACAACCTTCTTCTTCTCGTCGACCTCGTAGTCCTCGTCACGGTTGAGCTTGGGGACCAGTTTGGCGAACTGACGGTACCAACGGGTCACATCGCCCTCGGCCGGCCCGGAGATGATCAGAGGGGTACGGGCCTCGTCGATCAGAATGGAATCCACCTCGTCAACGATGGCGAAGTGGTGGCCACGCTGGACCAGATCGGCCTTGTCCCAGGCCATGTTGTCGCGCAGGTAGTCGAAGCCGAACTCGTTGTTGGTTCCGTAGGTGATGTCCGCCTGATACTGCTTGCGGCGTTCCGTCGGCTTCTGGTCGGTGATGATGCAGCCGACGCTCATCCCCAGGAAACGGAAGATACGGCCCATGAGTTCGCTCTGGTAGGAGGCCAGGTAGTCGTTTACCGTGACCACGTGGACACCCTTGCCCTCCAAGGCGTTCAGGTAGCTGGGCAGGGTGGCGACCAGGGTCTTGCCTTCACCGGTCTTCATCTCGGCGATGTTCCCCCAGTGGAGGGCGGCGCCACCCATGAGCTGGACATCGAAGTGACGCTGGCCCAGGGTTCGCTTGGAGACCTCGCGGACGGTGGCAAAGGCTTCTGGCATCAGGGAATCAAGGGACTCGCCCCTGTCCAGACGCTCCTTGAATTTCGCCGTCTGGCCTTTCAGTTCTTCGTCTTCCATGGCGGAGATCTTGTCCTCCAGGGCATCGGTCGCATCGGCGACTCCCTGAAGCTTATGGATCTGCCGTCCCTCACCCATACGAAGGACCTTGTCCAAGACTGATACCACGTTGCGCTCCCTACACGTTCATTCAATCCCCCGTTACACCATCATGTACCGACGGAGGCCCAGACTTTCACCATATTACGCGAATGCACAGATTTTCACTAGGCATACCGTGGGCGACCGACGCGATGCCCGGATACGGGTATCCCCGGACCCGTATCCAACCTCCCGCGCCGACCCGAACGACCTCCCTGGAGGCTCGACGAACCCGCCAGCCCGGGCCGTCCAATCGGCCACCCGGAACTGACGGGCCCAGTCGGTATCCCTGCCTTGATTACTTCTTGCCCACATGCTCAGGGGTGTCGATTTCGAAGACACCATAGCTCCATCCATGCCTACGGTAGACCACGGAGGGACGGTGGGTCTCCTTGTTGACGAAGAGGAAGAAGTCGTGACCTATCAGCTCCATCTCATACAGGGCCTCGTCAATGCTCATGGGCTCGGCAATGTGCAGCTTGCGGCGGATGACTATAGGGGTGTCGCCCACCTGGACCTCCACGGACTGACCTGGCTCCAGGTCGGATGCCACGGCATCCTGGGCGCTGTTGTCGGGATCGGGAGCCGACACCTCCTCGGGTCGCCGGGGTTCCTCGGGCAGGACTTCGACCGGCAGGGGGGCATGGTCCAGACCACGACGGTGGTCCTTGCGGCGATCACGCGCACGACGCAGGCGCAGGGTGAGCTTGTCAAGGGCCATGTCGAGGGCGCTGAACTCGTCGGCGCTGGAGGCCTCGGCACGAATCACGGTCTTGCCGGCCAGAACGGTCAGCTCGACCCTCTTGGCGCTATCGGCCTGACGGGGATTGCCCTCATGGGTCAGCACGACCTGAATGCGCTGGGCATCAGGAGCGATGGCTGTTACACGATTCATCTTGCTTTCGACGACTTCACGGAACCGCTGCTTGATCTGGGTGTGACGTCCGGTAATGACGATCTCCATGAGAATCTCCTTGCATTCGTAAGCGGCCGGGCCGCTGGTGCGACGGCGGGAAAAGTCGCCGTCGACTGTATTTCCGATTGTAGCTGAAAAGGATAGACGAACCGGCGAATCCCACCCGTGGTCCTCCGGCACGGCCAGTCAGGACAACCGACACTCCATGGTGCGCACCCATGCGCATATGCAATCAGGATCGGCACCCGTCGCTCGGTTGGGATAGGCTGACCACTCGAGACCTCTCGATGGCCGCGGTCATTCCTCTTGGGAATGGCTGAGGAACTTCCGGGCTCCATAGAGCACGATGGCGGATAACGTCCGCCCAGGGCGACCTGAGAGATAGCGCAACAGAGAACAGACCGCCTGTCCCTAGGGCAGGTAAGGGTGAAACGGCGGTGCAAGAGACCACCGGGCCGCTGGTGACAGCGGTTGCATGGCAAGCCTCATCGGGAGCAAGGCCAAGCAGAAGGCATTCAGGGGTTGCTCGTCCCGCCTTCGGGTAGGCCGCTAGAGCCTGGCGGCAACGTCAGGTCGAGATGGATGGCCATCCTTCCGTCGGATCCATTCGACGGATGACAGAACCCGGGGTATATGAGAGGTCTCATTTCATTGCACCCCTGCTACAGCCTGACCTCGACCACCTCAATCGGACTCGACCAGGAGGTCATTGGCCACCCGGGTCAGAAGGGACGGGTCGTGGCCCTTCCGCGATCCGGCACTCCAGAGGCGGCGTTTGCGGACCCGAAGATCGAGACCTTCGGTCCTCTTGGCGACCTTGCGACCCAGCTCGTAGGCGGAGTCCACAAAGAGTCCCTCTTCAGCCGCCTGGGCTATGACCTCCTCGGACAGGGTACGATTCAACCCCTTCCGGGTCATCTCATTGAGGACACCACGCTCCCCCATGGTGCGATGAAGACATGAGCGCAGGAGATCCTGGGCATAGCTGCGATCGTCAAGAAGGCACAACCGGGTAAGCCTGGCTATCACCTGTTCGATGGTCGGCTCATCAAAACCCTTCCTGGACAAGCGCTGCGCCAAGGCTCCACTGGACCGGGCGGCAGCGTCCAAGAGGGTCAGGGCCGCTTCACGACAGGCATCCACATCGTCTGCATCGGCACGGACATCCGGATTCGTCATCCCACCGGCACCAAATCCACCGGCCTTGGGCTCACGTACCGGATACCGGCGCCTGCCCCTGCGCTTGGACCTGGTCCGGCGGCTCCCAGTCTCGTCATCGGCGCTGCCTGCAGCTGAATCACCAGCATGGGACCCCAACCGGCCACATGTATGCAGATGAGCGTCCTCCACCCAGGTGTCGGACACAAGTACGGCAGGAGACGGCAGATGCGGTTCCTCCACGGACCCGTGTTCAGACGGAGACCGCTCAGGGGAATTCTCTCCGTGGTCGGCACGAGCTTCCACCTGGGCATGGCCAGTCTGACCATGGGCTCTTCCAGCCTCGTCTTCGGCGAGAGCGGAAGCTTTCTGCTCCCCGGATTGGGGGAGCAGGATCGAATTGGACTTGAGAAAGTCCTCGGCCGAAATCATGGGATCATGCAGCCTGAGCCGTCATTGGGGCACTCTTGGCAGCGTCCGCTGATGTTCCCGAGCCGGGGGCGGCAGGAGACCCGGCATTGCCCTGTATGGACCTGTCCTTGTCTCCGGACTGGGAACCGTGATCGTCCTTGGACTCGGGCATGAGTCCGAAGGCTGCCTTGACCTTGTCTTCGATCTCCTTGGTCAGACCGGGGTTGTCCTTCAGGAACTGACGGACATTCTCTCGACCCTGACCCAACTGGTCACCCTCATAGGTGAACCAGGATCCGGACTTCTTGATGATATTGGTCTCCAGGGCCATGTCGAGGACCGACCCCTCCTTGGAGATGCCCTCACCGTACAGGATGTCAAATTCGGCAATCTTGAAGGGCGGGGCCATCTTGTTCTTGACAACCTTGACCTTGGTCCTGTTGCCGACAGCCTCGTCCCCGTTCTTCAGGGTCTGAATACGACGGATGTCGAGACGGACCGAAGAGTAGAACTTCAGGGCCTTACCACCGGTGGTGGTCTCCGGGCTGCCGAAGAAGACACCGATCTTTTCCCTGAGCTGGTTGATGAAGATTGCCGTGGTGTTGGCCTGGGCCAGGGCGCCGGTCATCTTGCGCAGGGCCTGGCTCATCAGCCTGGCCTGGAGACCGACATGGCTGTCTCCCATGTCGCCCTCGATCTCGGCCTTGGGCACCAGGGCGGCCACCGAGTCGACGACGATGACATCCAAGGCACCTGAACGAATCAGCATATCCGCGATCTCCAGGGCCTGCTCACCATTGTCGGGCTGGGAGACGATCAGTGAGTCGGTATCGACGCCCAGCTTCCGGGCGTACTCCGGGTCCAGGGCATGCTCGGCATCGATGAATGCCGCCACTCCCCCATTGGCCTGAGCATTGGCCACCGCGTGCAGGGCCAGGGTGGTCTTACCCGAGGATTCGGGACCATAGATCTCAACGATGCGGCCGCGGGGCAGACCGCCGATACCCAGGGCCATGTCCAAGGCCAGGGAGCCGGTGGGAATGACCTCGACATCCTGTGCCGGCCTGTCTCCCAGCCGCATGGCCGAACCCTTGCCGAAGTTCTTCTCAACCTGCGCAAGGGCAGTGTTCAAGGCGGCCTGACGACGGGGATCGATCCCGTCCTTCTCTTCTTCCTTCTTCGCCTTGCCACTGCTGCTCTGTCGTGCCATATGGCTCTCCTTTTCCCAAAACGACCTTACGAACCTCAGGCTATCCGCCCTCCGCCCTCCAGGGCAACAGTCCGATCAATGTGGTCGGACGTCAGAAGACACCCGAATCATCTGAGGAATAGTATATCCTGCGATACGAACAAATGTTCGAAACCCTTCTCAGGGAGTGAATCCCCTTCATGGCGACTCCACCACCCGTCAACCCTGCCGCAGGCGATACAACCGATTGACCAGGCCGGAGCAGGCCCCAAATCAGGCAGCAGGCATGGGCGGGGCATTGTGGTCCTTGCCCCACCGCCGGGAATCGGGAATCTCCATCTGATCGCAGAGGACGTTCCATACCACGCGGGGTTCCACGCCCGTGTCAAGGGCCTCCACCACCGTCATGGAATCCAACTTGTTCAGCCGCTGGTCCCGGGCCAGGCTCCGCCCATAGACACGCCCGAAGACCTCTTCCAAGAGCTGCCAGAACTCCCGTTCGCGCACAGCAATCACCTCCGCTTCAGCTTTCTGCCAAGCCCAGGACCAACCAAGACGCATAGGAAAGGCGTCCGGACCATATGAACCGGACGCCTTTCCTGCACCACATACTTGAGAACCATCTTCCTCAGCAACCGACCTGCGGTCTACATCCCAAACCGAAAGCCATGCAGATGGGGTCAGGAAACCAGGATGAAGAAATCCGAAGGATTACTCCTGGGTCGACTCCAGATAGTCGGCGACCATGCGCAGTGTCTGGGGAACACCCAGTCCCAGGGCATCGGCGATCGAGCTGAGCAGCTCGGAGCTGGCTTCCTTCTGACCGCGCTCCACCTCGGACAGGTAGCCCAGGGATACGCCGGCCTTCTCGCTGACCTCGCGCAGGGTCTTGTGATCACCGGTACGGAGCTCGCGCAGGACATGCCCCAGTGCCTCACGCAGGGAAACCCTATGGGGAGAAACCGCCTGGGTCTCCTTGGTCGAGGAGGCACGCTGCCTGCCCGCCTCCATGCCGTCTTCCTCCATCCACATCTTATTCAGGCTGGCCTGCCGCTCTTCCTTGGCTTTCTTGGCAGCCCTGGCCTTGACCACCTGCTGCTGGGCGAAGACCACAGCACGGCGCTGGGCGGGGGTCAGATCGCGCACACGGGCATTGCGCTCCGCCACCGGTGCGGTCGGCTTGACCTCATACCTTGTGTCGTTTCGAGTCATCACGGTCTCGGTGCTGGCCATTGCAGCCCCTTTCGCCATTTCTTGCTTCCTGTATTCCATTACATAGTGACCAACAGGGATGAAGATGGATTATTCCAGCGGAGGAACCGGAAGGGAGTGTTTGTGACCAAGGTCACGTATAGAGCTGGAGGGTCCTGTCCAACCGGTCGAGCACCTGCATGACGGTCCCCCGCCTGACCTCTTCCCGGTCACCATCGAGATGGAGCTCGTATGAAAAGGTCCGGTAATCATCCACCAGTTCCCGATGCATGGCCGTCGGCTTGACCAGACGCCTGGGCAGGGCGAATCCGATATACACCAGGCCTGCGGGGTCGTCGCCGTCAGGCCCCGGGCCTGCCACTCCGGTGGTCGACATGCCGATCACCCTGCCCTCGCAGTCATACCGGGAGTAGAGGCGGGCCGTGCCCAGAGCCATCTCCTCGGCCACTCGGGGGTGGACCGCCCCATGGATCCTGAGCAGGTCGTGGTTGACCTTCAGGACCGATGCCTTGGCCGCGATATCGTAGGTGACCGACGACCCCAGGAAGACGTCCGAGGCCCCTGGGATCCTGACGAAGGCATCGGCCAGGAGCCCACCGGTCAGGGATTCGGCCGCAGCCAGGTAGTAGCGGGAATCACGGCAGACATCCATGGCCCTGCTGGCGAAATCGTCACATCGCTGCTGCATGTCTGTTGTCATTGGTCACCTCGTCACTCCCCGTAAGAAGGCGGGCAGACCGGGCCATGCCAGACGGGGAATCTGCCCCCACTATACCCCCGGGCGAACCGTCAGGAGCGGGAGGAGGTTGCCTTTGAGCCAACGCCATAGACCCCGACGAGGTACTCCCCACCCGAATAGAGGCAGAGGACCAGAGCCAGGATGATGACCGCCTGGGTAAGGGGCAGGTACCCTGACCAGTAGGACCCCAGGGGGACCATCAGCATCCCCAGACCGAAGCATTGCAGGAGGGTCTTGTACTTGCCGGCCCTGGAGGCGGCGATGACCATTCCCCTCTTGTTGATGACCATGACCCTGAGCAGGGTGATGCCGATCTCGCGAATCAGGAAGAGGACGGTGATCCACCACCGGACCTCGTGGTGAAGGGAGGCGACGATCAGGGCCGAGCAGATCAGAAGCTTGTCGGCTATGGGATCCATAAGCTTGCCCAGCTCGGTCACCTGGTTGTAGCGGCGGGCCATCCAGCCGTCCAGCTTGTCGGTCGAGGCGGCAATGATGAAGAGGATGGCCGCGGTCCAGCGTAGCCCCATATTGTCATGGCCCCAGTCTCCTGCCATGACATCAAGGACGATGAAGACGATGACCAGCAGAATCCGGGTATAGGTGACCAGGTTGGGTGGACTGTTCCACCCGTCGAGAAGCGAGCGCTTCCCACCGGAGGTCGTAGACTCGGCATGCTCCTGCATTACCACTCCTTATTCACAGCTTCTTCCGTGCATCCCAATCCCGCGCTGTAGTGCCATACTAACGGTAGTCCACACCATGCCTGACCGGACCGGAGTTCAGCCATCCGCTTGCCCATCCCCGTCAGGTTCGGACCGGGCCGGACCGATGGTGGACCGGTCACCCCTGATGAAGGCAAGGGCCTCCTGGAGCTGGGAGGGTTGAATCAGCACCTCCCTGGCCTTGGACCCCTCGGACGGTCCGACGATGCCCCTTGACTCGAGGAGATCCATGAGCCGACCGGCCCTGGCGAAGCCCACGCGGAGCTTGCGCTGGAGCATGGAGGTGGATCCGAACTGGGTGGTCACCACCAGCTCAGCCGCCTGGAGGAGCTCGTCCATGTCGTCACCGATCTCCTCCTGGATCTCGTTCTTCTTCTCAGCCGTGTCGGCCATCTGCTCGATGTCCTCACGGTAGTGGGGCTTGCGCTGGGTCCGTACGTAGTCCACCGCCTTGCGGATCTCGGACTCGGAGACCCAGGCCCCCTGCACACGGGTGGGCTTGGCCTGACCCATGGGCAGGAAGAGGGCATCGCCCTGGCCAATCAGGGTCTCGGCCCCGGTGGCATCCAGGATGACCCTGGAATCAGTGGAGGAGGAGGTGGCGAAGGCCAGCCGGGAGGGGATGTTGGCCTTGATCAGGCCGGTCACCACATCGACCGAGGGGCGCTGGGTGGCCAGGATCAGGTGGACACCGGCCGCACGGGCCAACTGGGTGATGCGCTGGATTGAGCTTTCCACATCGTTCTTGGCGACCATCATCAGGTCGGCCATCTCGTCGACCACCACGACCAGGTAGGGGTAGGGAGCCACCTTCCGGTTGGACCCGGCCGGGGCATGGACCTTGCCCTCACGGACGGCCTTGTTGAAGTCCTTGACATGACGGAATCCGAAGAACTGGAGATCGTCATAGCGGGCGTCCATCTCCTTGACCACCCACTCCAGGGCCTGGGCTGCCTTCTTGGGGTCGGTGATGATCGGGGTCAGGAGGTGGGGGATGCCCGCGTAGGCGCTGAGCTCGACCCGCTTGGGATCCACCATGATCAGACGGACCTGCTCCGGTGTGGCCCGCATGATCAGGGAGACCAGCATGGAGTTGATGAAGCTGGACTTGCCCGAACCGGTGGCACCCGCCACCAGGAGGTGGGGCATCTTGGTCAGGTCGGCAGTGACGTAGTGACCCTCCACGTCCTTGCCGACGGCCGTCATCATCGGATTGTCATCGCTCCGGGCCTGGTCCGAACGCAGGACGTCGCCCAGGTGGACGATTTCACGGTCCACGTTGGGGATCTCGATACCGATGGCCGATTTGCCGGGAATCGGTGAGAGGATACGCACATCCGAACTGGCCACGGCGTAGGCGATATTGCGCTGGAGATTGGTGACCTTCTCGACCTTGACCCCGGGTCCCAGCTCCACCTCGTACTGGGTGACCGAGGGGCCACGCAGGAAACCGACCACCTTGGCATCTATGTCGAACTGACGGAAGGTGGTTTGAAGGGCCCTGATGACGTTCTCGTTGGCCTGGGTCCGGGTCGCGTGGGGCTTGCCCCTGGACAGGAGATCCGCGCTGGGCAGGACATAAGGAAGGGACTCGTCGACCGGTACGTCCGGACGGTCCGATTCAGCAGGAGAATCGTCCCTGTCGGTAGCGGCAGGCGACTCCACCTGGCCCATCCGAACGGTGTCCGCTGCGGCCGCAGCGGCGGCCCAGGGGTCGGATGCCCCCACCCCGGACAGGGCTGCGGGACTTACCGGCATCTGCCCGGTGGCGGGATCCTGGCCGGCATCACCCTCGTCTCCCGCAGGATCCGCCCCAGAACCGAACCCTCCGGACAAGGGCAGATCATCTGCAGTGGACCCATCCACATCAGGAGAGGAACCATAGGGATCCACCGGGGAGTTGGGCAGGTTGGCCGCGTGGTCAAAGGGATCATCCGCCTCATAATGCTCCAGGCGGTCATCGTCCTTATCCGCACCCCTCCGGTGGAAGAGTCGCTGGAACCAGTTTCCTTTGGAGGGCTCGGCGGGGGCGGCCTCCTCCTGGTCATCCCCCTCGTGGGTGGGAACACCCGGAGCCAGATCAAGGGTGCCGTCCTCCAATCGCACCTCGTTGGGGAAGACCCCGGTCTGCACATCATCCGGCTTCGCTCCCCCGCCTTTGCTGAAGAGGGCGCGGAACCAGTCGAAGATGTCCCGGACATGAATCCGGAAAATCAGCATCAGGGCGAAGAGGGCCACGATGACGAAAAGAATGACCGCAAAGGCCTTGGAAAGACCCCATGCCAACGGCGAACCCAGAGCGAACCCCAGGAGGCCACCGGAACCGCTGACCGCCTGGAAATCAAATCCGCCCTGATCCGACACCATGATGGCGTCCATGATCGAACAGACCGACCAGAGGAGGATGAAGAGGCCGCCGATGACGTGGGTGTTCCCGGATTCATGACCGGCATACCGTACCAGCCTATAGGCCACGATCAGGAGGACCACGGGCAGGATGATGCTGCACAGACCCAGGGCCCCGGAGGCCACGATATGCAGGCCGCGCCCCAGGAACCCGTCGACCCGGAACCACTCACTGGCACAGAACAATACGGCGACAATGACCAGGATGAAGCAGACCCCATCCTTGCGGTAGGCCGGATCGTACTCATCACCCGTCTGTCCGCGGATCAGGGAGCCGATTCCCCTGGGCAGGGCAAGCAGGACCTGGTGCCAGAGGGCTTCCTGGGGTTGGTTCGACCCCGAGGACCGGCCGCCCTTCCTGGCATCTCCGGACTTCGATAAGCCGGGTCGGCCCTTCCTGTCTGTGTCTTGCTTTTGTGTCATAACGTCTTTCAGACTACCCAAGGCTCCACCCCGGCGCAGTCGGTATGGCCAGCGTCCACAAAGAATTCAGACTGGGCGTCCGGTGGCGCCACCCGGCCGCCGGTACTAGCATCAATGACATGACACCTGCCGAACGCGAGAGCTCAATCGCCTTCGCCCGCCGCAACCTCCTGATCGACGGACTGGAGCCAAGCGCCCGGGCCATGGGGTTGGCCGCCGCCTATTCGGCCGGGGACATCGATGAAGATGCCCTGATCAAGCGGCTGGATGCGGGGGACGAAGCACCACGAGCCTTGAAAAATGAACGAACTGCAGACTTGCCGACCGATGCGGTCTTCGTCAGGACGGTCCTGGTCTGCCGGCATCCGTGGACGGCCAGCAGCGATCTGGATGAACTCCGGGCCATCCACATCCGCCTGTTCGGGGGCCTTGGGCCCTGGGCCGGCCGGCTACGGAGGGCCGACCAGATCTCTTCTTCATCCAAGGGGTACTTCCCCCCTGCACTCCTGAACCAGGGGGCGGCCAGTATCGGCAGCGGCCTGGCCTCCGAACGGAACCTTACCAGCCTGGACAGGCCCGACTTTCGCGACAGGCTGGCCTATTACTATGACGAACTGGGTTTTCTCCACCCATTCGACCGAGGCAATGCCATGACCCTGCGCATCTTCGCATCCCGTCTGGCCCATGATGCCGGCTGGGACCTGGACTGGGGCACGGTGGACCGCCACGCCTACCAGGAGGCCACCCACCGGGCATATCTGGGCGACCTGTCTGGGCTCATGGCCCTTTTCGCCGCCATCATCAGACCGGTCAATCCGACCAGGATCTTCCTGATCGCCGGATGGGACCAGGGTCCGGCCCACTGATTCATGAGGCTGCCCCCCTCGACCCGTCCCGTCCAACCGGGAAATCAGCGACTCGGTCAGCCCACGGCACCGGTGAATCGCCACAACAGGACCGGAACCGGTTCTGCACCATTGGAAAACAATGCCCCTGCCGGACGCGAAGCACGCAGACCGGCAGGGGCGATGAACGGGTGGTGAGTCAGATCTCACTGACCTTGAGCAGGGACTTGATGGCCTTGCGCTGGTCCATGGCCCGGTAGGCATCGCGGATGTGGTTCAGGTCGAAGCTGGCCGTGAAGACGCGGCCCGGGTTGATCTTTTCATCCAGGACCTGGTCCAGGAGACCGTTCACGTCGTAGGTGTGGACGGTGGCGGATCCTCCGCGGACGCCGATGTTGTGGTAGAAGGTCTCCAGGGCGGGAATGGTCACGTCGTGGGGAACCCCGACCCTGCCCACAATGGCACCCGGACGGGCCATGGCGAAGGCGCTCTCGTTGGCCTCCTGGGAACCGACGCACTCCAGGATGGCATCGGCACCGTATCCACCGGTCAGGTCCATGACGGCCTGCACACCCTCATCGCCCCGCTCGGGGATGATGTCGGTGGCCCCGAAGGCCTTGGCCAGCTCCTGCCTATCCTGGTGGCGGCTCATGGCCACCACCCGCTCGGCCCCGCGCAGCTTGGCGGACAGGACCCCACACAGGCCCACGGCCCCGTCGCCGATGACCACGGCGGTGTCACCCTGCTTCACTTCGGCGCTGACCGCAGCATGGTAGCCGGTGGCCATCACGTCGGACAGGGTCAGGAGGGAGTCCAGCATCCCCTCGGAGAAGTCCCGGGCACGCTCCACCCCACCAGGCACGACCACCAGGGTTCCGTTGGCTTGGGGCACGCGCAAGTACTCGGCCTGGGCACCCATACCCGGTGCGCCGCCGAAGAAGCCCCCGTTGGGGCAGCCGGACTCGAAACCGGCCTTGCAGACCGGGCAGTGGCCACAGCTGAAGGGGAAGGGGACGATGACGAAATCACCCTCCTTGGCTACGCTCACCTGGTTTCCCACCTCTTCGACCAGACCGATGGCCTCGTGACCGATCGTGCTGCCCGGTGCCATGTCGGTCAACCCGCGGTAGTACCAGAGGTCAGATCCGCAGACGCAGGCACGCACCACGCGAACCACCGCATCGGTGGGTTCCTGAATCTCCGGCCTGGGCACATCCTTGACCACCAGGCCGTCCGCACCCGTTCCCTCGAAAATCACTGCCTTCATGACTGCCTGCTCCTGTCTGCCGACTTCCTGTCAGCCTGCCTGCCTGTGTTGATCCTGTTGACTGCGCTGGACCGGGCCGCCTCGATGATGGAGGACCCCCGGTCGAGAATCTGTGCCGCACCACGCTCATCATGGTCGCGGACGTGCTGCCAGTAGTGGACCTTGACCTCCACATACCGACGCTGTGCCTGAAGGCGTTCGATCTCCACATCCAGACGGCGACCCTGCTCCGCCATGAGCTCCATCTGCCGCCCGGCCCGTTCGGCACCCTGGCTGCGGTTGGCCAGGTACTCCTTCATGTTCTCCAGGGACATACCGGTGGCACTCAGGCAGGAAACGGTCAGCAGGAGGTCGATGTCCCGGTCGCTGTAGGACCGATGACCGCTGGACGGGTCCCTGGCAATGGGTGGGATGATGCCGATGGACTCGTAGTATCTGAGCGTGGACTCCGGAAGGCCGGTCATGAGCGAGGCCTGGCGGATGGTATGCCAGCGAGTGGGCCCCTCCTGGTCGGACTGGGCGTGCCCTGCCTGGGGTTCGACTTCCGTGATGCTTGTCATACCCGTTACCCTAAGAACTTCAAGTACTTGAAGTCAACACGGGTGTCAGATGGATTCCTCCCCCAGAGAACCCAGAGGATGCCTGGTGCCGGGAAGACCCGCATCCCGGTCGGCCTCCAGATCGGCACGGTCGAAGTCGCCCTGGTCGGCCCGGTCCACCAAGGCCAGGGCCTGAGCGATCAGGTCGGGGGCCAGGGCATCCAGCCAGTGGATTCTAGGGTCACGCCCGAACCACCCCATCTGCTTACGGGCCAGTCGCTTGGTCTTCTGGGCGATCAGGACAAACGCCTGATCCTCATCGATGCGCCCATCCAGGTAATCCTCGATCTGCGGGTATCCCAGCGCCCGGGCGGCCGTGGTGCCCAGATGCCCACGAAGATGGCTGACCTCATCGACCAGGCCCTTGCGGCGCATTTCCTCGGTCCTCCGATCAATGCGCTCGTCCAGTTCCCCCCTGGGCAGGTCCAGACCTATCTGAACAGCCGGCAGGAGGTAACGGTACCGGGGCAGACTGGCGGAATAAGGACGGCCTGTGATCTCCATGACCTCCAGGGCCCGCACCGTGCGCCGCACATTCCTTGGATCCATTCTGGCGGCCGCCTGGGGATCCTTCTCCTCAAGCTCCTTGAAGAGCAGACCCGGCCCCTCCTCCGCTGCGCGATTCTCCAGCCTAACCCGCACCGCCCGGTCGGTCCCGGGGAAAGAGAGGTCATCGATGACGGCTCGGGTGTACAGACCCGACCCGCCGACCAGCATGGGCCTGACCCCCCGCCCACGCAGATCGCCTATCAGGGCCCGGGCCATCTCCTGGAACCGGGCCACACTCATGGCATCCCAAGGGTCGATCACGTCAATCAGATGATGGGGAACAGCGGCCCGTTCCCGGGCCGTGGGCTTGGCCGTGCCCACATCCATTCCCCGGTACATCTGGTAGGCATCGGCATTGATGATCTCGACCTGCTCGCCGCGCTCACGCAGGGCCAGGGCCAGGGCCACCCCCAGGCCGGTCTTGCCCGAAGCGGTCGGGCCGACGATGGAGACGATCCGCCGCCGGGTGGATACCTCCGCCTTATCTGACCTCATAGACCTGGCCGGCTTCCGGGTCGGGATCGGCAATCAGATAGTGAGGCCCGCAGTCCGTAACCGTACAGGTGACCAGGTCGCCCACCTTCGGTTCCGACAGACCCCGGGGCCGGCCGATATGGACCAGGACGCCGGTCCGTTCACGCCCGGTCAGGCGATGCGTGGTCCGGTCGTGCCTGCCATGACCTCCCTCGACCAGGACCTCCACCTGCCTGCCGACAAAGCCCTGCATCTGCTCCTGGGTGATGGACTCCTGAAGGGCCTGGAGACGCTCGAATCTGTCCTGGACAACCTCCTTGGGCAGCTGCTCCAGCCCGGCCGCCGGGGTGCCCGGCCTGGGCGAGTATTCGAAGATGAAGGCCGATGAGAACCGGGCCTCCTCGACCACAGACATGGTCTCCTGGAAGTCCTCCTCGCTCTCCCCGGGGAAGCCGACGATGACATCGGTGCTGATCTGGGCATCGGGCATGGCCCGGCGCACCTTGTCCAGGACGGAGAGGAAGCGCTGGGACCGGTAGGAACGCCTCATGGCCCGCAGAATCCGGTCGGAACCGGACTGCAGGGGCATGTGCAACTGGTGCATGACATTGGGCGTCTGGGCCATGGCGAGAATCACATCATCGGTGAAGGCGGCCGGATGGGGCGAGGTGAACCTGACCCGCTCCAGGCCTTCGATCTGCCCGCAGGCCCTGAGCAGTTTGGAGAAGGCGAACCTGTCTCCCACCGACCACCCGTAGGAGTTTACGTTCTGACCCAGGAGGGTGACCTGGCGGGCTCCCCCATCGACGCAACGCCGGATCTCCTCCAGGATGTCGCCCATGGACCGGTCACGCTCCCTGCCACGCACGGCAGGGACGATGCAGAAGGTGCAGGTGTTGTTGCATCCCACCGAGATGGAGACCCAGGCCTGCGAGCGCGAGGCACGGACCGTGGGCAACTGGCTGGGGAAGACCGTCAGGTCGTCCGCGACCTCCACCTGGGGCCGTTCGGTGGCCTCGGCCTGGTCGAGCAGCTTGGGCAGGGAACCGATGTTCTTGGTGCCGAAGACCGCATCCACCCAGGGAGCCGTACGGGTGATCCGGTCGCGGTCCTTCTGGGCCATGCACCCTCCCACGGCGATGCGGGTGTCGGGCTTGTGCTGCTTGAAGCGATGCCATCGCCCGATGGTTCCATACATCCGTTGGGTGGCGTTGTCACGAACGGCGCAGGTATTGAGGACCATCACGTCCACCTCGCGACGCTCGATCTGCTCGTGGCTGGCCGGCCGGTATCCCTGGGCCTCCAGGACCCCGGCAATGCGCTCGGAGTCATGCTCGTTCATCTGGCATCCCAGGGTGTGCACGTAATAGACGCCCCGGTCCGCCACCGCCCTGTCAGCCACCCTGGCGGGTCCCACGCTCTGTCCTGTCTTCATAAGCCCCGATTGTATCCACAGGCTACGTCCAGGAAGCCATCGCAGCATGTGCGTACCATGGTGGTGTGTCTGATGAAGGACGGCCTGGGAGGTTTGTGTGATACTTGACCGGAACAACACCATGAGTGCATCCGAGATGAGACAACGGCTTGCGGACCTGGATGAGCAAAACCGCCCCAGCCTGGACAAGGACGAGATCGTCGAATTCGTCAACCTCATGCAGACATATGAGGGGGCCATGTATGAGATTTCGACCAAGTTGGACGTTCTGGACACCGAATTCCAGGTCAGGTTCAGCCACAATCCCATCCACCACATGGAACGCCGCCTGAAGAGCGTGGACTCCCTGGTCGGCAAGCTCCGCCGCAAGGACCTGCCCGTATCGATCGAGTCGGTCCGGGACCATATCTTCGACGTGGCCGGGGTCAGGGTCATCTGCAACTACCGCGATGACGTATATTCGGTCTCCCGCTATCTGTCGGACCAGTCCGATATCCAGGTGCTCAGGGTCAAGGACTACATCCGCAACCCCAAGCAGAACGGATACCGCTCCCTCCACGTGATCTACGCCGTGCCTGTCTTCCTGACCTCCGGCCCCCATTACACCCCTGTCGAGGTGCAGTTCAGAACCATCGCCATGGATTACTGGGCCTCCCTGGAACATCAGCTCCGCTACAAATCGAACCTGCCCGACAACCGTCTGGCGGAGCACTCCCAGACCCTGCTTGACTGCGCACGGTCCCTGCAGAACATCGAGGTGCAGATGCAGTCCATCCACCGCGACATCTCGGGGTCGCCCCAGGAGCAGGAATCGGATGACGCCGCCATCCGGGCCGCCAAGTCCAACCTGGCCAACGGTTCCGACATGCGAATCGGCGGCCGTCTTCAGGATTCCGCCGACCGCTGATCCTGAAGACGGAACAGACGGCAAGGCCGGGTGGAAGTTCACCCACTCCACCCGGCCTTGTCCTGCATACGGCCTCCATGCCTGCCCCACTCCGTGGAGCGGTCGTTCAGGAGTCAACACACATAAAGGGGAATCAGAAGTCGAAGTTGTCCGGATCGCTACCGTGGCGGACTCCGGAATCCATGGCGGAGATGGTCCTCATATCATCCTCGTCCAGGACGAAGTCGAAGACCCGGGCGTTCTCCTCGATCCGCTCCTTGTGGGTGGACTTGGGGATGACGATCAGACCCCGCTGAATGTGCCAGCGGAGAATGACCTGGGCCGGGGACCGATCGACCTTCCTGCAGATGGCCTCGAGCCTGGGATCGGTCAGGACGGATCCGCCCGTGCCGCCCAGCGGGCTGTAGGCCTCGACATCCACCCGGAGTTCCCCGTGGCAGTAGTCGATCAGCTCCTGGTTGACGAACTGGGGTGAGGACTCGACCTGGTCCACGGCCGGCTTGGTGGAACTGATGGAATGAAGCTCCTCCAGGTGATGCTTCTGGAAGTTGCAGACCCCGATGGCCCGCACCCGGCGCTGGGTATAGAGCTCCTCCATATCCTCCCAGGCCTGCTGCCAACCCTCGGCAGGCCAGTGAATCAGGTAGAGGTCGATGTAGTCGGTGCCCAGCCTGTCCAGGCTCTCCTCGAAGGCCTCCCTGGTCCGACCGGCACGGATGTCGTCGTTCCACAACTTGGTGGTCAGGAAGATGTCACGGCGCTTCAGCCCGGAATCGCGCATCCCCTGCCCCACGGACTCCTCATTGCCGTAGATCATCGCCGTGTCGATGTGGCGGTACCCGGCCTGGAGGGCCCAGGTCACCGCCTGGCTGGTGGCCTGCCCGTCCGGGGTCTGGAAGACGCCCAATCCCAGCTGGGGAATATCAACCCCATTGTTCAGGGTGATCATGGTGTCGGTGACGTTTTCACTCATACGGTTCCGCTCCTTGCTCGGTTGATGG
Organism: uncultured Bifidobacterium sp.; assembly: GCF_945269915.1. Classification (GTDB taxonomy): domain Bacteria; phylum Actinomycetota; class Actinomycetes; order Actinomycetales; family Bifidobacteriaceae; genus Bombiscardovia; species Bombiscardovia indica. The sequence continues at coordinate 20,545 of NZ_CALYOY010000033.1, forward strand.
TCATAGTCCAAGTTCCATCGTAGGGCCTGCAGGAGAGGTGGAGTGGACAATTTGCAGGAATCAGGACATTTGCATGAGGGCCCGATCCGGCAGAGGCAGTCAGGATATGGTGACCAATTCATGCTCTGAAGAACGGATTCCGAATCGACTGTGTAGAATCAATCATACCCATGTCCGCACAGACGGGCATACCAAGGAGGAGCATGATGGCATCAAACGGCCAGCCCCAAGGAACCAAGGACTTCAACACGTTCAACCAGCAGCAGGGCCAATATGGGCAGCAGCCGTACGGGCAGCAGCCCCAGTACGCCCCCCAGGGCCAATATGCACCGCAGGGCCGGTACAACCAAGCGGCCTATGACCAGGCCCCGGCCATGCAGATGCCGCAGCCCCAGGCCGGACACTCGGCACCGATCAACACCGACTCCACCTATTCCTTCGAGAAGGCGGAGCGGATTTCCATGTCCCGTGCTTACGGTGAGATGGCCATCGGCCTGCTGGTCACGGCGGTGGTGGCCTACCTGACAGCCACCTCCGGACTGCTGTACGCCTTCGTCATGGCCACAGGGACCATTGGCTGGATCGGCTTGGCCCTGGTCCAGGTGGCCTTTGCCGTCTTCCTGAGCGCCAGGGTCATGAAGATGCGGACATCGACGGCCAGGGTCATGTTCTACCTTTATGCCGCCCTGATGGGCTTCACCCTGAGCAGCATATTCGTCACCTACTCCCTGCCCGCCATCCTGCTGACCCTGGTGGTCTGCGCAGGGTTCTTCTTCGTGCTGAGCATGCTGGGACTGACCACGCGGAGGAACTTGATGGGCATGGGTTCCGTCTTCCTGGTCGCCCTGCTCTTCCTGATCGTGGTCCAGGTGGCGCTGATGTTCCTGGCCCCCTCGAACACGGCGCTGAAGGTGGTCGCCGGTGTCGGCATCGTCCTCTTCGCCGGGCTGACCATCTACGACGCCCAGCAGACCAAGCTCATCTTCGCGGCCTATGAGAACCAGGGAACCGAGGTCATCAAGAAGGTCTCCATCCTCTGCGCCCTGAACCTCTACCTGGACTTCGTCAACCTCTTCATCTACATCCTGGAACTGGTGGGCAACCGCAACTGAGCGGAGCTGCAACCGGC
>NZ_CALYOY010000034.1 GCF_945269915.1 uncultured Bifidobacterium sp.
GGTACACATCGCCCTGGGCTATATGCTCCTTGCCCTTGGTAAACCACCGATAGAAGCGGTCCCGACCTATCGTGTCATGGGCACTGTATGGATAGTCGGGCCCAATCCCATCCGAATCCGCATGATTCGTCAAACCGGAATCGGCAACCCCGGCGCGCCCGGAATCACGCGCGCCCGCGATTTCTTCAGCGAGCGCATCGGATTGGAGCAATCCCAGTACGTCCTCAAGCAGATAGGATTCACGACCGGAATCCTCCCTGCCGGTCTGCGCATCGAATCCGTCGCACGCCACCACAGCATTGCGGCCATCCACATCACTCTCCGTGGCGCGGCCATCGTCATGCTGACCATTGCAGGAACCCTCCTCTCCGCCCCGCTCGCCAGAGCCGTCATCCAAGTGAATCACGGTGGCGGAATGCCCGCCGGCCTTCAGGTCCAGGTTGATGATCCCCCGATAGAGGGTCAGCGAGATGACAGGCAGGGCGGTATCCCTGGGTATGCGCTCCTCCAGGTCCTCAATCATGAAGATGGTGTCATACCCGAAGTAGCCGAACCAGCCCATCCCGAAAGGTCCCGCATGGCCACCGCTGATGATGAAGGAGGACTCGATCCGTCTCAGCACCGCGAAGACCTCCTGGATATCGGGGACCGGGTGGCGAATCACCCCCTGCTCAATCTGTCCAAAGGGCTCCAGGACGCTGGTCAGCCGGCTATTGCCCAGGGGGTCGATGGTCATGACACGGTCCGTCACGCTTAGGGTCAGGATGGGCTCGAAGCCGATCACGGAGCGGTTCCGGTCAGGGTCTGGGCCGCTCAGGGACTCCAGAAGGAAGAGCTGGTCCTCCCGGTACCTGGTCCGCAGACGCCTGTAGATGGCCAGGGCGTCAAGGTCGCTGGCGAACTGACGGGATTCCATGGTTGCGTTGATGGTCATACCGATACTTCCTTTGTCGGATGCTGCGGTTCGAAAAACGGGAATGAGCCCTCACCCGGTGCCGAACGTACCCAGACCAAGCCAGGTATACGGCATTCCAGGGGATGAATCATCGGATAGGTCATGCCCGCAAATGAGGAGAAAAGGGGTCTCAAGAAATGAGGCGGATATGCGAATAGAAGAAGAACCGAACCGGTTCTGGCCCTTCAGGCCGGAAGCATCAACACCATCGAGCATCGACATAGAAAAAGACACCCTTGGGCAACCAGACCTGCCGTGATGTCGTTTTCTTCATGGGCACGATGCTAGAGCACCAGATGGCTTCCGCACAATCAACATCCAGCATGCGGACTTACCCTGTCCGAGTACTTCCGGTCCGGCCGTGCAGCAGTATCCTGAAAAGCATCAGGCTGCCGCGCAACACGTGCGCACATGCAAAGGAGTGACCCATGCAACCCATGTCCGCATTCACCACAGACCTTCAGCACTCGGGCATAATCGCCCGGAATCTGGATGAGACCATCGATTTCTACACTCGGAAGCTCGGCTTCGAGGTGGCCGGCATCTTCCCCAATGGGGAAAACCGCTGCGCCTTCCTGCGGTACGGGCATCTGACCATTGAAACCTGGGAGGGGGAGGAGGCCCCCATGATGACGGGAGCCATCAACCACCTGGCCTTGGATGCCCCGGATATCGAGGCCGCCTACAGGAACGCCCAGGAGTTGGGACTGGAGATCAAGGAGGATGGCATCCAGTCCATTCCCGCTTTCTGGGACAAGGGCATCCGCTACTTCAACATCTTCGGGCCCAACAGGGAAACAATCGAATTCTGCCAGATTCTGTGAACCCGGCCACGATCAGCCGTGCCGATGTGTGATAAATGCTACATATAATCGCCTGCGATACTCTCAAAAGACTGGAAAACAGCGGATTTCCAAGGTAATGCGATGATTATTCGAATCTGGAATACCACTATCATTGTTGGTGTACCCAACGGGGGGTACCAACCAAGAAAGAGATTCCTCATGACGAACATTGCGAAAGTCACAGTGGCCGGCGGTGGTGTGCTGGGGAGCCAGATCGCCTTCCAATCAGCCTTCAAGGGCAAGAAAGTTACCGTTTACGATATCAATGACGACGCCGTTGCAGCAGCGGAGAAGCGCATCAGGGCCAGGTGGGATGCCTATAAGCACGACATCGATGCCACCGAGGAACAGTTCGACGCCGGTCTGAAGAATCTGACCTACACAGCCGATATGGCCGAAGCCGTCAAAGATGCCGACCTCGTCATCGAAGCCGTGCCGGAGAAACCGACCATCAAGCATGACTTCTACCGGAATCTGGCCGAACTGGCTCCGGCAGGGACCATCTTCGCCAGCAACTCATCGACCTATGTACCCAGCGTCTTCGCGCCGGACACCGGCAGACCAGACAAGTTCCTCAACCTCCACTTCGCCAACAAGGTCTGGCTCTACAACACCGCGGAAATCATGGGCACCGACCAGACCGACCCCCAGGTCTTCCAGACGGTCGTCGAATTCGCCGAGGAGATCGGCATGGTTCCGATCATCCTCAAGAAGGAGCAACCCGGTTACGTTCTCAACACCCTGCTGATTCCGCTTCTGAACGCGGCAGGCTACCTCTGGGGCCACGACATCGCCGACCCGGAGACCATCGACAGGACCTGGATGATCGCCACCGGAGCCTCCACCGGCCCCTTCGGCATCTTCGATACGGTTGGGCTGCGCACCGCTTTCAATATCACAGCGGAACAGCAGGGCAGCAACCCTGATTTCCAGCCGTTCCTGGACAAAATCCAACAGATGATCGACGCGAATACGGTTGGCATCGAGACAGGCCGGGGCTTCTACCAGTATCCGAATCCCGAGTTCGAGAACCCCGACTTCCTGAAAGCCTGAGAGTCATCAGGCTGCTCTACCTATATGTCGAGTTCCACAGGCTTCCCACGGGAAATCCGTGGAACTCGACATTGGTTTTTCGCGAGTCCTAACGGCCGTCAGAGGACAGTGGAGGCCACGATGTCGCGGTAGACCGCGGCGCTTCCCTTGGGCTTGCGGTCGTAGGTGCCGTTCTCGCGCTCAACCGAGCACAGCCCGAAGTGAACGTCGAAGGCGCTGATCCACTCGTAGTTATCCATGAGCGACCAGTGGAAGTATCCCAGTACGGGCACATTGTCACGGACCAGCTCGACCAGGGGCGGAATCGAAGCCTTGATGAATCGGCAGCGCAGGTCGTCATCCGGGGTGGAGACGCCATGCTCGGTCACGACAACGGGAAGACCGGTCAGATGATGGATGTAGGTCACGGAGTTGGCCAGCGACTCGGGATGAAGCGGGGAGCCGCTCTCATTCACATCCTCGCCGGGCTGAGCCGGAATCGGCCCATTGTCATCGAAGACCTCACGTTCGTAGTTCTGCACACCCACGAAGTCGTCACCCTGTACTGCTGCAGCCCAGGGCCCATAGCAGGACTCACGCTTGGCCAGGGCCAGCTCCTTGCCCCTTTCGGTCGAGTAACTCTCGTCGATGACTGCCAGGGAGAGGCCCACGGGAAGGGTCGGGCAGACGGAACGCACCGCCTGAACGGCTGTGCGGTGTGCGCGAATGAAGCCGTACTCCAGCTGGGTGACCTCTTCGGGAATGACGACGTTACCGGAACGGTACCGCTCAACGCCGGCCTTCTTGGTGGCTGCATCGATGCAGGCACGCTGCAGGTCGACCGCCTCCTGGGGCAGACTGCCATTGTCTAGGATACGGGGCAGATCCGGCTCGTTGAAGGTGACGGCAAGGACGGCACGATCACCGATACGATCCAGCACACGTACGCACTCGTCGGCGAACATGGAGGGGGCATCATGGTTCAGCCAGCCGCCCTTGGCCGCAAACCAGCTGGGAATGGTGAAGTGGCACAGGGTTATGGCCGGGTCAATGCCCCGCTCCAGGCAGCCGTCAACCATCCGGTCGTAGTGGTCCAGGGCGGACTGGTCGATCTTCCCCTCTTCGGGCTCGATCCGGGCCCACTCCACGGAGAAGCGGTAGGAATTCAGACCTATCTTCTTGACCAGGTCGAGGTCATCCTCCCAACGCTCCCAACTGTTGCAGGCCTTGCCGGCAGGCTCTTTGAAGACGCTGGGGGTCACGCCCTCCAGGAAGGTGGTATCGGCTGCGGTATCGCCGCCATCCACCTGGTGCCCAGCGGTCGAGGCACCCCACAGAAAATGATCGGGCAGAATTGCTGTCATGTGATTGCTCCTTTTTGTTTGGCAACAGATTGGGTCTTATTTCTTGTCGGCGAAACCGCACGATGCGGTTTCGCCTGTGGTTCTTTCGGACAGAAACCTCTTGCAGGCCTCGACGATGTCGCCGGCCCCAGGCACGTACCCCTGCTGGGAAGCGACCTCGGGCAGGAGGTCCAGACTTGCGCCCAACCAAGGTTTTGCAGCCTTGGTGAAGGCGACATCCGCCTGATCACCCTGATAGATGGGCGACCCGGAGGCGGTCAGCGCCTGGACCAGACCGGCCATGGCCTCATCCGAATCGATAAGGTCACGGATGGTACGAATCGGTCCCGGGCCGGGGCAGACCTGGCTACTGGGCAGGTCCCAGGAATGGTGCCCATGCGTCCAGGCGCGTTCCTCCTCACCTGGCAGGGACACCCTGGCTTCGACACCGACCGGTATATCCAAGTCGAGATGGACGGTATCCGCATCCATTCGCCAGGACAGGGCGATCAACCCGTACGGGGTCTGCTGGTTCATGTCGATACCGGTCAGGGCCGCATCGAAGACCGGTGCGATGCGGACCTTCCGCCACCCCGGCTCCTCCATTGCCACCCCGGCCAGTCCGGCGAGCATCCAATGAACGATGGCTCCCAGGGCATAGTGGTTGAATGAGGTCATCTCCCCGGGGTTGATGGACCCGTCAGGAAGCATGGAATCCCAACGTTCCCAGATGGTGGTGGCACCCATGCTCACTGGATAGAGCCAGCTCGGGCAGTGACGCTGGAGCAGAAGACGGACGGCCAGATGAGGATGCCCGCTCTTGACCAGGGCGGGGCAGACCAGGGGGGTCCCCAGGAAACCTGTGGAGATGCGGAAACCGCTGACCCGCACGATGTCCGCCAGCCGGTCACCGGCACCTTTTCGCTCTTGCGGGGTCTCCAGAAGATCCCAGACCAGGGCCATGGCATAGACCGAGGCGCAATCGGAGAGGATGGCTCCATTGTCGGTGACGTATTCGTGGCGGAAAGCCTGAGCCACCTTGTCGGCCAGCCGGTCATACCGCTTGGCCTCATCCGTCTGCCCCAGGGCAGCATGGGCCCGAGCCACCAGGCGGGTGGAATGGGCAAAGTAGGCCGTAGCCACCACATCGGGATCGGCCTTGGAACCCCCGGGGTTGTCCGGCGGCGCATCCGGATCCAGCCAGTCGCCGAATTGGAAACCTCCCCGCCAGAGGTAGGAGTCGCCGCATCGAGCCGCCACCCCGTTTACGAACCCATCCATCATCGGCAGGAAACGGCGTAGCACACCGGCATCCCCGGTAGAGCGGTAAACGGCCCAGGGCACCAGCACGGCCGCATCACCCCATCCGCAGGTCAGCTTGGGGCCGTCCAGCACATCGGGGACCACCACCGGGATACCGCCATCCTGCGCCTGAGCCTGGGCCATATCGACCAACCAGGAGGAGAGAAAACCGCCGGCGTCGAAAAGGTCGAGCGCGGTGGGTGCGAACATGGCGATATCACCCGTCCAACCCAGCCGTTCATCACGCTGCGGACAATCCGTGGGCACGGTGATGAAGTTATCCATGGTGGACCAGCGGGCGTTCTGGAACAGGCGATTCAGATCGGCATCCGAGGACCGGAAGGTGGCCAGGGGCTCCATCCGGGCCGAAACCAGACAGGCCTGCAGGTCCTCTGCCCGGAAATCGTCAATCCCCTCCACCTGGACATACCTGAAGCCATGCTGGGTGAACATCGGCTCCAGGTCTTCCTCCTGACCGGAGAGGATGAAACAATCAGTCGCCCTGGCATTGCGAAGGGGCCGTGTGCCCAGCTCGCCCTTCTCCAGGACCTCCGCATGCTTCAGGACCACACGCCGACCGGCATGTCCGCTACTGACATGCATGCGGACCCAGCCCGAGAGATTCTGTCCGAAATCCACAATTCGTTTCCCTGAGGGGGTGACGATGATCTCCTGTCCGGGCAGACGGTCGACGATCCGGGCCGGTGCGGATTCCTGGGGCCTGATTCGGGATGACGGCATGGGGAGCTCACGGACGTGATGGGCCTGTCCCTGGGGATTCAGAAGGGGGAAACGCATATCCTGGGTCTGACCATCGTACAGGTCATTGGCCAGGATCGAGGACGGACGCCAGGTCCAGGCCTGATCCGTCACCAGAGTATGTTCCCCATCCCTGTCATGCCAGAGCAGGTTGGCCAGGACCCAGAGAGCACTCCCGTAGACGTCGGTACGGCAGGTCCACGAAAGCTGCCCGCGGTACCAGCCATTGCCCAGAATGATCGCCAGCTCATGCCGACCCGGTGTCAGCATGTGGGTCAGGTCATAGGTCAGGGCGTTCAAACGGTGATGGTAATCGGTCCACCCCGGGGCCAACTGGTCGGACCCGACACGGCGCCCATCCAGATAGGCCACGAAAATACCCCCTGCGGTCAGATCCAGGCGAGCCAGGTCGCAGTCCTCCCCCACCATGAAATCACGCACCATGATGGGAGAGGCCTCTTCACGACCGACTGCAGGATCGGGGGTAATGGGACGGCCGCCCCAGTCGGCGTTGTCGAGCAGACCGGTCTCCACCATGGCAGGGTCCGACCAGGCCGACCAGACCCCATCACCACCCGCGACCCGGACCCGTACACGGCAGGCCTGATGCGAGCCCAGGGGACTGCCTGGCCAAGCCACACAGACCTGATTGGAACCCTCCAGGTCGCATACCTCCGTCTGGGTACGCCCCGACGCGATCTCCACCTGGGCCCTGGTCTGCTCCCAACCCTCGGGAGCCGAAAGAACCTTCCAGGACAGGGAGGGCCTTGCATCCTCATACCCCAAAACCTGCTCACCCGCTTGGTGCAAGCCAAAACGCGCCTTGGAAACCACCACCGATGTCATGGCCGCCTACCTTCCCGTCGCTTCGGCATCCTACTTGACACCCTTAATGAGCGGCATGATCAGAACACTGCAGAGGCTGAGTATCGCACCAATCAGCCAGAGCAGGGGGTAGTTGTTGCCGCTTGCAGTGTTGATGATGAAGGGAGCCACCGCCGGAACCAGAACATTGGCACCGTTCAGGGCCAACCCGAAGACGCCCATGTCCTTGCCGGCGTCCTTGCTCTCGGGAAGAACCGCGGCGCAAAGAGCCAGATCGACAGTCAGATACATGGCCTGGCCCACACAGAATAACTCCCAGGCAACCAGGAACTGGGTGAAGCTATGGGAGGAGCCCGCCAGAATCAGGGCAAAGGCCATGATAACGGCGGCCGCGATCACGAAGGGCTTCTTCCTGCCCAGACGATCGGTGAGGAAACCGGAGCAGGAGAAGAAGATGACCGAGATGGGGGCCGAGCAGAGGGTGAGCAGACCCGCCCTGTTGCCCACCTGGTTCAAGGGGGTGTGCAGGCCGGAAATCAGGTAATACACGAAATAGGTCTGCATGGAGGCCATGGCCAGGCCCACCAGGAAGCGGGACAACCAGGTCCATCCGAAATTCGGGTGTTTCCGGGGATTAACAAAGAATCCACCGAAGAGCTTCTTCACGCTGAGCGGGGGAACCTCGCTGCGGTCCTTGACCGGATCGCGGTACATGAGGAGCAGCGGAATTGAGGCGATCAAACCCAGCAGGATAGGTACGGTCATCAGGAGGAGACCATTACCGACCAGGGCACCGGTCAGGTAGGTACCTGCCGAGAAGGCGAGGGCACCAAAGAGACCCATCAGGCCCATGACCGTGCCGCGGCGATTCTCCGGCACACCCTCAACGGCAATGACCGAGTAGGCATTGAAACCGGCCTGCATGGCCACAACCGAAATGACGTAAGCGGCACCCATCACCCAGGCGTTATCGGACAGACCCACCAAGGCGGCGGTCACCAACGAAACCAGGAGGCAACCGACAATCCAGGGACGGCGGCGGCCGAACCTGCTGGTGGTCCTGTCGGAAAGACCTCCGACCAGGGGAATGACGAACAGCATCAGCAGGGAGCCCACCGAGGTTATACGACTGTAAACGGCATCCTTCTGGTCGGGCATGACGGCTGCCACGCGCAGGGAAAGTGCCGTTCCCAGACTCATGCACATGATGTACAAGCCGACAGCAGCGATCAGCACCAATGCGATGGTCCTGCCAGGGCTGGGGTACTCGGGCGGCAGGTAGCCCGGATCGTGGTCTGTCTGACCACCGGCCTCAAGGGTCTGACTGTCTTGTTCAGTCATGTTGGTCCTCCTTTGGACTGTAAAAACCTGTATTCCCCTTGGCGCATCCGAACGGGGATACTCGGCGAGGATTCATCCGACGCGGCTTCGCACGGAAACTCGCCAAGCGCTCCTTCCGATTCCGACTTCACCAGGGGCGTTATTGTTTTTATCCGCCTCTGGACCCGGTCGAGAACTCAACTTCCACTCAATGGAAAAGTCATTGGAGAGCCCTATGCCCATTCATTAGCATTTCACATAGTGGATATGGGAGCATACGGCTATGGCAGCAACTCAAGATTCCGGCAAAGTCCCGCGACGTGGTGTGCTTAAGCGGGCTTTCGCCATCCTTGACTGCTTCACATCCGAACAACCGACATTGACCCTGACCCAGATCATGCGACGCACCGGCCTCCCAGCCAGCACCACAAGCAGGCTGCTCAAAGAGCTGACCGCCAACCAGGCCCTGACGCGGGACCGGTTCGGAGCCTACTCGATCGGCACCCGGTTGATGGAAATCGCCCAATACGCCCAACCCATGCTCAACATCAGGGAACTGGCCTCACCGATCCTCGACGAACTGGCCAGCATGACAGACGAACACATACAACTGGGCACCCTGGACGGTCTGGAGATGACCGTACTGGACAGGCGGGAAGGAAAACACAAGTTACCGATTTACTACCATATCGGCGATCGCCTTCCATTGGTGCCCACGGCCGTGGGCAGGACCCTTCTGGCCTATGCCTCCACGAAAACAATCGACCTCATCCTGAATGATGAGCAATTCACCTGGCCCACCTGGCAGACGCCCAGGCCCCCAGCTGGTCTGGTTCGTCGGGATCTGGAACGCATTCGGCACCAGCAGGTCGCCCTTCTGAAGGTCCCAGATGCTGCCGTCCATTCGGTCGCCTCTCCCATCTTCGGGAAAACCGGGTCGGTAATCGCCGCAATCGGCATCGTGGTCAACGCCAGCGAGCATCAGCTGGAGAGCTATGTGCCCATCATCAAGGCAGGCGCCCGGGCGATAACGCGTCGCGTCACCAGTCCGAAGCCCTGCAGGGTCCTGCCACCCTGGGACGGAAACTGAAGAGGGCGCACCTCCTGACCAGAGAAATTCACGGCACTAATCCGCCCGCACATGGCCCCGCTGGATGGCCTTCCCCACAGGCGGGGCTCACTCTCAAATGGCTCAAAAACGCCACAGTGATACGATGGTTATTTATGACATTTTCGTGAAGACGATCCGATGGGAGACTACTGGGGCATACGAAGACCCTCGATACACACAACGGCCAGGAGCCGGAGAAGGAATATATGGCACACACGGAAACAAGTTCAACCGACGGAAACGCTTCTGATACCAGTTCCGATAAGAAGCGTGAACCGAAGCAGACCGGGAAGGACGGGAAGGCCGACACCACCGTCAAACGCAGGTCCCGGAAACACAACCAGCGTCCACACCGGACCTGGAATCAGCGTCTGCATCTCACCGACATCAACGTAGTAGATGCGTCAACCCTGAAGCGGGCCATCGCCGGCACGGCGGTCGGCAATTTCATGGAATGGTACGATGTCGGGGTTTACGGATATCTGGCTGTGACCATCGGACGGGTCTTCCTCTCCGACGCATCGGATGCCATCCAACGTCTCTTCTCCCTGGGCGTCTTCGCCGTGACCTTCATCGCCCGCCCCTTGGGCGGCATAGTGTTGGGCCAGCTGGGTGACAAGCTGGGCCGCCAACGGATCCTGGCCTTCACCCTCCTGAGCATGTCGGCCGCCACCCTGCTGATCGGCATCATGCCCGGATACGCGGCCGTGGGCCCGCTGGCTCCCATCCTCCTGATTCTGCTCAAACTGGTCCAGGGCTTCTCGACCGGCGGTGAATACGCCGGTGCATCGACCATGGTCACCGAGTATGCCCCCGACCGGCACCGCGGCTTCTTCGCCTCTCTTCTGGACGTGGGCTCCTACCTGGGCTATGCCTTCGGCGCGGGCCTGGTCTCCCTTCTGGAGTTCCAACTCTCGCCCGAAGCCATGCTGGCCTGGGGTTGGCGCATCCCCTTCATCATCGCCCTCCCCCTGGCGGCCATTGCCGTCTACTTCAGGGCCAAGGTGCAGGACACCCCGGCCTTTGAGCAGGCACAAGCCGCCACGGCCGAGAAGACCAAGAGCGAACATAAGGGCCTGATCGACCTGATCCGTGGGTACTGGAAGGAACTGGTCATGGCCTTCATCCTGGTGGCCGCGGCCAACACCCTTGGCTACACCCTGACGGCTTACATGCCAACCTACCTGACGGGCACCCTCCACTACAACACGGCCCAGGCCAACCTCCTCTCCCTGCCGGTCCTCCTTCTGGTGGCTTTCTGCATTCCCATCACCGGGGCGCTCTCCGACCGCTTCGGGCGAAAGAAGATCCTCTTCATGGGCGCCGTCACCGGCCTCTGCCTCTCCCTGCCGGCCTTCAAGATCCTGGAACGGGACACCACTGGCGCGGTCTTCACCGGACTGGTCCTTCTGGCCATACCGGTCATCTTCTTTGTGGCCAACCTGGCCTCGACCCTGCCGGCCCTCTTCCCCACAGCCTCGCGGTACGGCGGTATGGGGCTCTCCTACAATCTGGCGGTTGCCGTCTTCGGAGGAACAGCGCCCCTGATCATGGAGGCCCTGGTTGCAGCCACCGGCAAGAGCCTGGCCCCCGCCTACTGGATCATGTTCACCTCGACCTGTGGCCTGGTGACCGTCCTCTTCCTTGCCGAGACCGCCCGCAAGCCCATGCCGGGCACCATGCCCACGGTCCTCAACCGCCAGGAGGCCCGCGACCTGGTGGCCACCCAGGACCAGAATCCGGACCTGGACGTCAAGACCATCATCAAGGACGCCGAAGAAAACGGCACCCGCAAGACCCCCGAGATGCTGATGGCCGAAGCCGAGAAGAAGCTGGGAGTGGATCAGCTGACGAGTACCGATCCCTCAGCGAATTCCGGGAAAGACTAGACGCTCAGTCGTCTCTGCGTCTAACGCCCCCCCCCCGCCTGCCAATAGGAAGTATATGCAGAGGCGGAAAACCCTTGGCCCGGTGGGGGGGGGGGCTCCTTCTTTCTGCGACCCGATCTGCTTGGTCGTATTTATGTCGTTGCTCTGTGTATAACCGAGGTAAGCAGGTCGAATACTCTTGGCCGCATCAACGCAGGCGGTTATTCCGAGAGAAAGGAAAAAGCACCCAGGCCTTGACCATTGAGGAGTCCCACAACGATATACGGTCTATCGGTCGGGTAACCCCCATGCTGGTCTCCTGAAGCAGGCCACCAGTCTCGCCCACATGTGGGCTGATGAAAACGAACACCTTGGGGCTTCCCCCATCCGCAATCGGTATATCTACCGGGGGCGATCAGACCATCTCGTGCGGTCCGGTCGACTGCACGGCAGAATTCAACAGCCAGAACTAGTGGTATGTGTTCTGGCCGGCTTTGAAGCCTTGCAAGGTTTCGGGACTGCGCAACGGTTACAACCAGCCGGAGCATCACCATAGGAATGAATCGCCCGCCCTACCCGTGGGAACCCTATTCAGGCCGGATCACTCCCCACGTTGATTCACGACGCAAGCGTGCAGATCTGATTATTCACAGACGGCGGATAAGCGCAGAGCAAATCCACTCGTCCGTTGATACTTAAAGGCCAGTCCACCATAGGGGTCCAATCCGGAAACACCACGAAATATGTGTTTCCGGTTTGGACCCCTGCTGAATATCCAAAACCGTTATTGTTCATATCCAGGTCGCTATTCCGATCAGCAGGTGGTGGACAATATGGCCTCGCGCGCCTTGTGCGCCTCAAGGCAATAAGGGACATAAGCAATACTCAGATTAGCCCTTGGAGCCCATGATCCTTCCCGTTACGGGCAAAGACCGGAATAACGTCAATCGGGGTACGGACCTGAACTGCCTGACCACCGTGGAACTCCTCACCTGTATGCAAATCAAGCCAGTGCAGATTCTTATCACCCGGCAGCCAGACTTCCCTTACCTCGGCACCTGCTTCGACAACAGGAGCAACCAGCAAATCAGGGCCGAACATGTACTCATCCGATATATCCGCCGCCCTCGTATCTTCGGGGAACTCGAAGAAAAGTCCTCGGACAAGAGGAAGACCAAGCTTGTGGGCCTCATGGAAGAGACTGCGAGTATAGGGCCTCATCGCTTCTCTGACCTTGATGAACTTGCGGAAGACCTCTTCGACCTGTAACCCATAACTCCAAGGTTCGTTGTCAGCACCCGAAGGCGAACGGTGCTGCCCATCAGCTGTCGTTACGCTCTCCTTGCCGTCGACGGAATGAAGACTGCGGTCACCGTGATTGCGCATTACTGGCAGGAAGCAAGAGAAGGCACACCACCTGGAAAGAAGCTCACGGAAACCGCCCGTATCGACAATGCCGTCGTGGAAACCGCCCATATCCGTGGTAAACCAAGGAATGCCGGCCATCCCCATATGTATGGCGCAGGTAATTTGCGAGCGCATATCATCGAATGTCGAGCCGACATCACCCGACCAAACAAGCGATCCATACCGCTGCGAACCGGCCCAGGCACATCTGGTCAGATTGACAATTTCGCCTTCTGCTCCCTCAGCTGCCTGACCGTCATAAAATCCCTTGTTGTAGAGTTGCGGATATATATTGCCCACATTCAGATCGCTGCCCAGGCTATACCGATAGTTACGGAAATCATATACTCCATATTCCGGTTCGGCCTCATCGAGCCAGAAGGCCCGTACGCCCTTGTCCCAGTAGTTCTCCTTGCAAAGGTTCCATACGAAATCCCGGGCGCCGGGGTTGGTCGCATCGTAATTGACGCTTGGTTCCTCGAACATCATGTCCAAGTTCAGTCCGGACTCTGTGCTGGTCAGGTAGTTCCGCTTCTTCATTTCTACAAAGTTCTCGGATGCTATCGAAACCTGTGGCCATACAGACACCATGAGTTTGATGCCCAGCTTGTCCAGCTCCTCGATCATAGCCGCTGGATCCGGCCAGAATTCATCTTCGAAGCGGTAGTCCCCCATATGTGGCCAGTGGAAGAAGTCGACCACCAGAAGATCCAGCGGTATGCCCCTGTCTTTGAAACCACGAGCAACCTTCACCACCTGATCCTGGTTCCAATACCGCAGCTTGCTTTGCCAAAATCCAAGCCCCCATTCGGGCATGACCGGGGCATGACCGGTGGCGTCTGCATACTGCGACTCAATCTGTGCAAAGGTATCACCCGCGGTAATCCAATAATCTATTTGATCGCTGGATCGTGCCTCCCATTCTGTCCTGTTTTTCCCGAAAGTGGCCCTGCCGACGGCGGGATTGTGCCAGAGGAAGCCATAACCTGCTGAAGATACAACGAAGGGTACGCTGGCTTGGGAATTACGATGAGCAAGCTCGAAAGTGCAGCCCTTGATGTCCAAGTTATCCTGCTGGTATTCCCCCATGCCATACAAGTGCTCATCCGGAACTGAGACGAATGATGCCTCGAGGCTGTAACTACCGCCGGCTATGGGTTCATACTGCCTGGCTTTGAGCATCAAGGAGCCGCCCTCTGGGGTTTCGCGCATGAGGCATCGCCCCTGGTCGTTCCAGAAACTCAGTTCGCATCCGAACACCTCGTAGCCGGCGCTGCCAACATGATGATGCGATGAGCAAGCTTTCACGGTGATTGAACCGTTGGTCAATTCCGCTTCTCCCCGATCCTGGTCGAAGCTGGTATGACAGGAATCAGCAGCCGCCTCCTCACCCGCATTCTGGTAGGTCATTGTCCGATGATTCGCCTCAATCACCTTGTCTTTGGGGAGCAGAGCCCATTCGTGGGGATTGAAGGCATCGTTACGGGTGGACCTCACCCGAATACTGTTCCGTCCCCAAGCTTCGATACGGAGCGTCTCTCCGTCGCCGGTCCAGATCAGATAATCCGGTCCGATTTGAAAATCCTCGTACACCTTGTCTCCTTTGTGACTTCCTTCGTGGTTCCGCAGTCTCAGTCCTTAACGGCCCCAGCCGTAACCCCTGCCGCCACATACCTCTGGGCGAAGACCAGCAATATCGTCGCCGGAATCGATGAAAGAACGGCAGTGGCCATCATCGGCCCCCATTCCTGCGTCTGGGCTCCAATATAGGCATAGAGCCCCAGGGTAATCGGGCGCCTGCTGCCTCCACCATCCAGAGTACTGGCGAAGAGGAAGTCCGACCACGCCCACAGGAAAGCGAACAGGCTGACTGTAACTATGGAATTGCGCGAAAGCGGTATCACGATGCTGGTGAACCGCCTCAGCCTTGTTGCACCATCCACTTCTGCAGCCTCCAAGAGAGACTTCGGAATACTTTCCATAAAGGACGTCAGAAGCATGACCGCAAAGGGAACGGCTATGGTCGAATCGGCAAGCACCAGTCCAGGAATCGTATCAAGCAAACCAACCTTGTTGTAGATCTCATAGAACCCCAGGGTGATGACCACGGCCGGAATCATCTGTGCCACAATCAACAGAAAGCTGATTACTCTGGAACCCCGGACACGCAACAGCGAAAGGGCATAGGCTGAGGGCAGCGCTATGACCAGGGTCAGAATCACGCAGCACAGAGCCAGAACGATTGAAGTGGCCAGGTTGGGTAGCTGGATATCGAGCACCCTGGCGTAATTATCCAGCGTGAAGTCCATGGGAATCACGTCACCGGATCTGATGGAACCTTTTGCCGTGAAAGAGATATTGACCATCCAGTAAACAGGGAAAAGCATGATGGCCGTGAAGAATATCCCCAGTGCGGTCTTGAGACCGGAATGTCTGTGCATCATCAGTTCTCCTCCTGAGCCTTCTGCACCCGCAGGTAGATGAAACCGAATATCAGAGCCACCAGTATCAGGATGCTGCCCAAGACGGCCGCCTGGGAGTACTTGATCGTGGCCGATGTCCCCTTACCGAAGGCCATGGAATAAGCCCAAGTCGCCAAAGTCTTCGAACTACCTGTGCCCATGCTCATCACCCAGATCACATCCACGACCTTCAAGGTGTATACGAAACCGAGCAACAGGGTGATGGATGTGACCGGGCGCAACAGCGGGAAGGTAATGTTCCAGAAACGATTCCACGCGTTACAACCATCCAAGGCGGCGGCCTCATACAGGTCGGCGCTGATATTCTGCAGTCCTGAATACAGGATAACCAGATTAAAAGGAATCCCCAGCCAGATATTGGCGATGATGACCGCCCAGAGCGAGTGATCGGCCTGCAACCACCAAATCGGATTGATGCCGAACAGACCCAGGAATTTGTTGAGAATTCCGCTGTCAGGATTCATCATCCATTGCCATGTTGTTCCCGAAACAATCAGGGGCAGGAGCCAGGGAATCAGCATGATGCCACGCAGAAGCCCCGACAACTTAAAGTTGTCGTTAAAGAAGACCGCCAGGGCAAGACCGATGGCATATTGGAAAATCAGAGATACCACGACGAAAATCAGGGTCTGCAGAACCACAGGCCAGAATTCCGATGAGCCGATGACCTCGCGGTAGATGTCCAAACCGACAAAGGGAGCATCTCCTGTAACGAAGGTTCGTCTGGTGTACCGATGCAGGCTCATCGACATGTTCTGAAGGAGCGGCGCTGCATAGAAGATCAGCAGATATATAATCAACGGCAACACGAAACCGATTGCTGCCATCTGCCCATTTAACCTGTCAAGCATGCCGCGTCGACCATCCGGCTGTGTCGATACCGCAGTCATTTCACTAGCTTTGCGTTTCATGGAGTCCCTCTCACGTATTGCCTTTCAGAGTTCACTCCTCGGCAATGCAAGATCTGTAACTGTCTTGCATTGCCGAGGATCATCACGTCACTTCACTGCTTGTTCAAGGCAGCCAACAGAGACTCGGACAGGGACGCAGAGGTCTCTTCATACTTGAGACCGAGGTCAGAGGTGCGCCCTTGCGCCTTTTCAATTGAAGCCTCCCACTGAGCAAGGCCGGCGTTCTCCTTGACTTGGCGATCACGCACGCTCTTCTTGGCGGACAGGTTGCTCAAGGCATTATTTACCTTGAGGAGTTTCTCAGGCTGGGAAAGGCAGGAAATGACCTTTACGGCCTTGTCATAATGTTCCTTGGCATTCTTCTTGTGAGTTGCCACCATGGCGAATTCTCCACCGGTCGGGACCGGGGCCACACCGCCATCCTTGGCGGGAATCGGAATCATCTTGGCATTCGCCTTGTCAGCCTCTGCCTGCATCCAGGTTCCTATCTCAACGAAGCCATAATCTCCGGCAAGGAAAAGATCCCATGCGGCGGACTGCGTATCGGTGGTTGCGGACTTAGGCGCCCAGCCCTTCTGGATCCAACCGGACAGCAGATTCTCCGCATCAGTTCGTGCCTGTGAATCCGTATGCTTCAAGTTTCCTTTTGCACCCCAGAACCAAGGCAGGAACTGGAATACGCCTTCCTCGCCGGATATTCCGGAGAAGGCAATCCCCTTGTGCCCGGAGGCGACCACCGCTTCAATCGCCTTGTTTAACGAATCCCAATCCTTGATGCTTGAAACGTCAACCCCGGCTTCACCGACAATCTTGGGATTATAAATGAGACCCAGCGTATTGGAGCCCCCCAGGGGCACTCCGTATGTCACCTTATTCACAATGCCCGGCGCCTCGAGGTTGGTGTCATAGCCAGTCGATTTCAGACCGGTCTCATCCCCGCCTGCCACCAGGGCAGCATCCACTGCCGAGGGAATCATGGGGTTATCGATCACTGCCACATCCGGACCGTTGTCTTCCTTGACAGCAGTGGTCAAGTTATTCAACAAGTCGGAAGTGGCAATGGCCTGGCGCTTGATGGTGTATCCCTCCGGAGCACAGGATTTGACCAGCTTGTCGAACTCGGATCCATTGGTGTGACGCGTCCAGTCATCCCAGAACTGAATGGTCTTGTCATCCTTGCTGGCCTCTTGTGACGAGGAACCACAAGCACTTACCCCAACAGCCATTGCGCAAACGCATGAAAGCGCCATCGTCTTGACCATCGCCGTCTTTATACGTCGCATATAAACTCCTCCTTGAGTATTCCGCTCAGTCGTCATCGTGGATGCCTGCGTACTGCAACCACTATGTAAACCGGTTTTACAAACCGGTTTACATCACTATATACCGCACTCATCCTTCCCGCAAATCAACTACGGGAAACAAGGCGTTCTTCCACGCTGGATCAGGATTTATCTAAGCCTCCGGGATATCATGAGGGATGATCCCGAAATGGTTGAAAGGAACGGCACAGTGTCCACCATCAATGATGTGGCCAAAGAGGCCGGTGTCTCGAAAACAACCGTTTCCTTTGTGCTTACAGGTTTCCGGCCAGTATCGAAAGAAACCGAGGCCAAGGTTCGTGCGGCCATGGACAAGTTGGGATATGTGGCCAATCACTCCGCCCAAAGCCTGTCAACCTCCAAAACGAACACCATAGGGGTCATTACCAGCAACCGGCAAGGAGCATACTTCGAGCTGGCTAGAGGGACTTACATCAACTGGCTCTCCAAAGCCGCAACCAATGCCGGATACGATATGCTCATCGTCAATGACCCGGATGGGACAGCAACAGCCAACGTCTGCCAATCCCACAAGGCCGATGGCCTCATCTTTCTGGACGTTCGCCGACAAGACCCCCGAATCCCATTCGCCGCCAAGTCGGGAATACCGACCGTCTGTCTGGGTGTTCCGGATGATTGGATGGATCTGGACGTGGTTGATACTGATTTCGGGCATGCCGCTTCAAGCATCATCGGAAAACTCGCATCAGAAGGTCACACTAATATCTGCCTGATCACTCTCCCCCAGCCCATCTTGGATCAGAAACTCAACGACACCTTCAGATTCATTCAATCGGCCAAAAGGACATCGCAACGACTTCACCTCGCTCTCAGCATCCGCACATGCACCACCGATGCGGAAAACATCGAAAATGAAGTTGCTGACATCCTGTCCACGCAGACCGAAACAACCGCGTATGTCATTCAGAACGAGTCTGCCATCCTGGTCTTCCACCATCTCCTGGAGACCAACAACATACCTGTTCCGCAGCAGTATTCTGTCGTGGTCTCATGCGAAAAACAGATGTCCGATGCACTCTACATGCCATTTTCAGCCTTGCAGAACGACGTGAAACTCGTCACTGAGACGGCGCTGAGAACACTCATCAACCACATCAAACATCCCAACCGCAGGCCTCAATTCAAGCTCCTGCAGGGGCAATATGTTGACCGTGATACCGTTGCGCCAGTCTCACCGAAGACCGGTTCCCCTACCCGGACCTGTAGAACCGCAGGCGGAAGAACTCCCTCCGGTTGACCGTCAACCCAGGACTCCCCTAAGCACCCGGTCAGAAGTTTGGTCAGGCCTGGTGTTAACTCAATCCGGATGGTGTACCAGATCGCGCTCGATCCAGGCCATGACCAGGGTGGCC